>JAHZHS010000001.1:0-28235 GCA_019420135.1 Oscillospiraceae bacterium
GGCCGGCCCCGCTGCCTGAGGGCCGCCGGACCCCACTGGGAAAATGTCGTTGGCAGAGGGAAAACCTCCTGCGGGCGCAGCGGATGTTTTGTCCCTGACCTGACACATACAGGGCAGCCGACTCCAGTCGGCAGGCAGGACCCGGCGGAATGTTCGGAAAAAGTCGATTAATCGTGCGTTTTTTGCACGCTCGATGCCCCATTCTGCCGTAAGTTCTATGCGTAGACATTATACCTCAGATCATAGGGAGCCGCAAGGAAAAAACGTCGGTCAGAAAATATTCCTAAAAACACCAGGGGCGGGCGATAACCGGACCGTGCCCGGGGCACAGCCGGAAAAAAAGTCGGGAACCTCGCCGGAGAGACGTGAACTTCCGGGAAAAAGGACCCTATTTATGATGTGTACGCCAAACATATGCCAAACAGATTTGTGCAAGGAGGTTCCCATGAAAGACAAGACTGGATCCAATCCCATTTTTACACTGCTGATCGCAGGTGTGGCGGCTGCCGCCCTGCTGACGACCTGCAGCCCGGAAACGCCGGAAAGCCCCGTGACACAGAGCCCGGCCCGGGAGATACAGACCGCGGAAAGTGCCGTGAATACGGCTGCAGGCCGGGGAGAAGCCGCTGTGCCTGCTGAGACGGCGGCAGCCGAGCCGACGCCCGCTCCCACCCCGGCCCCGGTGGAACTGGTGCTGAAGGGAAGCGACGAGGTCACGGCCGGGGAGGGGATCCAGCTCTGTCCGCTCACGGCGGATGGCCTGGACGTGGACACAACGTCGCTCACATGGCAAAGCAGTGACGAATCGGTGGCCATTGTGACCAATGGCTGGATTGATGCCCTGCGTCCGGGCAGCGTGACCATCACGGCGTCGGGGGCGGGGTATCTCCCCGTGACCCGGGAAATCACGGTGCGCCAGGTAGTCTGTACCTATTGCGGACAGTCCGGACATACGGCAGGCTCCTGCTCCCGGAAAGCCGCAGATGAGCAGGCCGCCCAGGCTGCGGCCCAGGCCGCTGCGGAGCAGGCTGCCGCCGCCCAGGCCGCCGAGGCGCAGGAGCAGCAGGCATCCGCCCCGGCGGAGACAGCCTCCGGCCAGTCCGGTGCGGTTCAGGAAGGCATCTGCCCCGTCTGCGGCAGTCAGCTGAACCCGGACGGCAGCTGCAATGTTGTCCACGAATACGCCGGTTACGCCATGGCCTACTATGATGAGGAGGCCGGTCAGGTCTATATCATCTGCAACGGCTGCGGCCAGCGGTTCTGGCGCAGTGACTTTGCCGATCCCATCGACTTTGCCCTGTCCCATGGCTATCCCTGCTGCAGCCGGTTCGATGCGGGGGCGGGAATGTGACGCCCCCAGACATCGCAGACAGACCGAAGAGGCCATGAGCGGAATTCCCCTGCGGGCAGGTCAATACAATCCCGAAATCCAGGCTGCTGTGCAGGCCTTCCCGGGCCTGCACGGCGGCCTTTTTGCGCCTGCCGAATCTTGAAGAAAAATGCCGCCCTGTGATATACTGACAAAATATGAGACTGTGATGGATTTTGCAGGAACGCTTTCGGAAAAGATGCCGTGGAAAAAGGAGGGCTGACACAGATGAATCGGATCTACTTTACGGCGGTTCCTCTGGAGAGCAACTTTGTTTTGGAAACCATGCCGCTGAACCCGGTCAACTTCCGGCTGGATACCCGGCTGACAGAAACGGCCTTCCCCATTGTGCCGGTGATCGCCGCGACCCTGCAGCCGGGGGATACGGCGACGGTGGTGGCCGTGCGGCAGCAGAACACCGGCCGGAACAGGAACATGGACATTCTTCGCCGGGAACTGGAGGGTCTGGGGCGCTCCAACTGGACGCTGCGGGACCTGACGGTGCCGGAAAGCCAGGAGAAGGATCTGCTGCTGGGCTTGTTTGCCGAGATGATCGGTTGCCTGCAGGACGATACCTGTTACTATGCCTGCATGACCTTCGGCACCAAGACCTATCCGGTAGTGCTGTTCAGCGCGCTGTCCTACGCGGACAAGATCCGCCGCAATACCCAGATCTGCGGCATCTATTATCGGGAAGTGCTGCGTACCCAGGGGAAAATGCGGGAATCCCGCCTGTACGATGTGACGGCGCTGTTCACGCTGAATTCGCTGGTGGATCTGGTGGCCGGCATGGATTGCGATGCCAAAGAGCCGATGATCCGCCGGATGCTGGAACTGTAACGGAGGCTCCCATGCAGACACAGATGTTGGATCGGGCGGCGCTGTGCGAACAGATCAATCATCACCCGCTGCTGGATCTGCCTCCCCGGGAACGCCCCGGCCGGGCAAGAGAGCGCATGGAATTGATCGAAAAGGTGCTGCGCTATCTGAAATTCGACCGGATGCTGGAAAGCACCCTGCAAACGGATGACAGTGCATTGCTGCAAAATGAGGAAAGCCTGCGGCGTGCCCAGTATGAACCGGCGGTCCGTGGCAGACAGTTTGACGGGGTCGCTTTCATGGAAGCCTTCAACGAGGCGCTCCGGCGGTACGATGACACCGCAGAAACGCCGTTTCTGGGATATTTCTCCTTGCTGTACCGGCAAAAACTGCTGCATGCGGCGGGGGCAAGCGTTGCGGTGCAGGAGCAGAAGGCCTTTGGCCCGCTGAAAAAGCGGGACATGATCCTGCTGCGGAAACTCAACGCGCTGCTGAAGCGGAGCCAATCGGGCTACCGGGCGGAGGACCTGCCCGTATCGCTCTGCGGGCCGCTGGCTGCGGAGCTGGGCGTGAGCGAGAACAGCCTGCGGGAGCTGCTGCGGATTGTGCGGATGGCCAACACCATTGCACCCAAGGAGACGGAGGAGGACGCTCCCCGGGAATTGCCCTGCGCCGACCCGGAATCCACCGATTTTGTGGCGGCGGTGGAATCGGCGCAGCAGCTGGCGGAAGCCCTGGATCTGCTGTGCGAGACCGAGCAGAAGGAATATACCCGCCTGTTCATGACCAACGATGTGCTCCGCCCCCTCAAGGAGGACGAGGTGGTGGATGATGTGGGGTATGCCCGGGTGCTGGTACAGCATGAGAAGGCACTGTTTGAGGGAATCTTCGAACAGCCCTACCTGACCTTTGTGTATGAGCCGGACCCCGCACCGGACACCATGCGGGGCGTGATCCTGGGCCGGCTGCGGCTGCCCCTGCGGGACAGCTCCATCGTTGCCTACAAGCATGTGTATGCATCGGCGGTGTCCATGGCCCGCCAGCGCTTTGAAAAACTGCGCGCCACCCTGCGCAGCAGGCTGCAGACTGCCGGCAAGGGATGATCTCCCCTGCCCCGAAACAAACGCCCCCGTCCCGGGGAACTCGCCTTGCGGCGGTCCGGGACGGGGGCGTTTTGGGTTTTGCGGCGGGATTTCCCGGGAAAGAAAACGGGGACATTACCACAGGCTGTCCTCCTCAAACAGCCGGGGATCGTTGAGCGGGCCGGGAATCACGTTGTTGATCTCCAGCACAAAGTGGTCCCATTCCTCCCGTGCCCGGGCGTCCTCATCCTCCCGGGAAGGGGGCGCGGCTTGCGGTTCCTCCTCGGGGCAGTCGTCCTCCTCCTGCCAATCCTCTTCTTCTTCTGTGCAGTCCTCCTCCCAGTCGTCTTCGAAGATCGGAATATCGTCGTCGTATTTTGCTTCATCCCACATGGCGGGTCCCTCCTTGCTGTTTTTTGGGGATACCTTTTCAGTAGGGACGGCGGAGGCGAAAACTTCATCTGCCGGGCAAAAAAAGATCCGGGCCGCGGGGAAATCCCGCGACCCGGATCAGAGAACCGATAAAAAGTGGCCCGTGCGCAGCAGAGGGCTCTGAGGAATAAAGGGTTAAACGCCGCCTACGCCGCGCCGCCCTCGCTTCCAACACCGTTTTCTGCGTATAGGAGCCACATTCAATATAGCACATTCACCGGATGGCGTCAATCCGCCGCCGTCCGGAACGCCTATTTCTTCCAACGCCGGTAGATCAGGAAGGCAATCACCGCCACGCAGAGAATGACCAGCGAACCGGGCGATTGGGAGATCCCCTTCACGGCGCCTATGACGCAGCCGATCAGCAGGTAGACGATAATGAGGAACACCACAATACGCTTCGTGGGGGAAAGCCGGTCCCAGAAGGTGGGCTGCTTGTAGGTATGCCAGTCCCCCACAGAGCAATCCAGCTGCACCAGGGCGTTCAGCGCCGCACGGTTGGCCCTTGTCAGGGTGTTGTCGTTTTGCAGCAGTTCCTGGTACGCTCTCTGGCCCAGGGCGACGGCCCAGGCATTCACGGCGGGCAGATCCTGCAGCGCCTGGGTGGACGGCCAGGCAGTGGACAGGCGCTGGCTGCGGTAAGGGGTCAGGTCCAGCTTCAGCCAGAAGCGGTCGGCCTGCTGGACGGCTTTGCGGTAATCTTTGGCCTGCAGATAGGCGTCCATCAGGGCGGCGCAGGGCAAAAGACCATCGGGGTCCACGTTCTGGGCACGCTGGAACCAGGTCAGCCGCTGGGCCGCGTCGGTTTCGTAGCGGCCCAGCGTGCACAGTACAGCGGCACGGGCATGGCTGTCGGGCACATGGTCCAGGCATTCCATCAGCAGAGCACGGCCTTCCTCCCCGGTATGGCCGCCGGGAGCCCGGCCCTGCAGAATGAGATCGGCCAGGGCAAGATTGCGGTTCAGGCGGTCGGAGCCGGTCAGGCTTGTCCGGCTGTCCAGCAGGGTCTGCATGGCCTGGGCGTCGCCCTGCTCGGCCAGATACAGCCGCACAGCGCTGGCAAGGTCGGGCAGACCGGGACGTCCGGCGCGCCGGACTGTTTTCTCCAGCTCAAACCAGCGGATCCGCTCCAGTTTGGCTCCCTGGGAGGAAGCCACCAGGGCGGCCCGCTCCTTCTCATACCGGTCCAGATACACTTCGCACAGCCAGCGATAGAAGGGATTGTCAGAGGCAAACCCCACACCCATCAGGATATTCCGGTTGTCCCGCCGGAAGTGGGGAACCCGGAACCCGGCATTTTTGAGCAGGTCATACAGCTGTGCCGGGGCAACGCCGGTCTGCAGCGCCTGGGCAATGCGGTCCCTGCGGCCATGGCTGCGGAAAACGCCATGGTCCCGCACACCCGCAGACGCGGGCTTCTGACGGAAAGAGACCGCCCTGTTCCAGGCCTCCCGGGCTTTGGCCAGATCCGGCTGCGGCCGGGTCAGCAGATACAGGGCCTCCAGCTGGGCGGCGGCAGGGGTGTAATTCTGCTGCCAGCCGTGCAGCGCGGGAAGAATCTCCGCCTCTGTTTTGCAGCGTGCCAGCTGGATGAACAGCGATACGGTACTGCTGTTGTTGTGATTGTAAGTGATATCACTGGACCATTTGAACCACAGCGCCAGCTTTACATAGTCGGTATTCTGGATCCACCGGTTCCGGCGCAGAAATCCGTCGGTGAGGGAAATGTTCTGATAGGCGGACAGATAAAAGCCCAGGCGGACACAGTCGGCGGGACGCTTTTCCAGCCGGGCCAGCGTGTCGTAAGCGGCACGGCGTACCTTGGGATCATGGCTGGTGGCATCCATCAGGAATACCTGAACGCCCGCCAGAGGGAAATCTCCGCAGGCGGCGGACTTCCGGTAATAGTCGGCGGCCCGGGCCGGATCGGGGTGGGAACCGTACTCGCAGATCTGTCCGGCCCAGTACAGAGCGGCAGCGCGAACGCCCCGCCCGTCCGACGGATGGTTGCCGGTCGCCGTGAGCAGATGCCCGGGAATCAGCGTCCGGGCCTGTTCCAGATCGGCCGGCTGGCCGATTCCCCGGATCATGCAGCCGGCCAGAGCCACCTGGCCGGCATCGGGGTCACGCTCTGCCAGGTGCCGGCAGAGGGCCAGGATCTCGCTGCATTTTTCCGGCGAGTTGTTGCAGGGCTGACTGTTGCATTTCAGACGGTGCACCAGCGCATTGAGATAGCCGGCTTCGCAGGCCCGCCGGCATACCCGGCACCAGTCGGAATCGCCGGGGCCGACGCAGCAGCAGCTGTTGCTGATCCCCATGCGCTCGGCCAGAATGGCCAGCGCCCGCTGGCTGCCCTGATCGAACAGCCGGAACAGCCAGGGAGAGATTTCCGCCCAGGATTTTCCGCCTGTCAGTTTGCCGGAATGGAACTGATCGGCCAGCCAGTCCATGACCGCAGGATCCCGGGTCTGGCACAGGGTTTCCCAGGCGGAAGCCGCGCCGCACAGGGCGGCTGTCTTCAATTCGGACAGCCCGCTTTTGTGGTCGGCCTGCCAGGCCCACAGATAATAGGTATTTTCCCGGCCGGGAGAATAGATGGGGGAGGTCCGGGCAGTAGCCATCCGGGCCATCTCCATGGCCGCGGCGGCATCCCCGGCCCGGGCGGCCTCCTCTTTCTGCTGGAGGCTGCGCAGCAGTGTCAGCTGTGCCTGTTCATCCCGCGTAAGGTCTTTCTGACCGGCCAGCAGATCCACAGCCTCCTGCAGGTTGAAATACTGAGAATCATGCAGTATCACATCCATAACCCGCGCCGTGGCGGTGCGGAATCCGGCCTGTGCCAGGCGGCGCATGGTATCCAGGGCGGCCTGACGGGTCTGAGGCTGTTCCAACTGGGTGGATGCTTCGAGGAAACTGTTGTAAAAACGCCCGAATTCCTGCTGACAGGCCAGCTCCGTCTGCCGTTTGGTGGAGGGGTGGTCCGGGTCATAATGAAACACTTCCTGCACAAGATCCGGCCCGAAATGGGAACAGTCGTACAGCTGCATCAGGATGCGCAGCTCTTCCAGACCCCGGTCCCGTGCCTGTTTGCGGCTCTCCACGTCGCCGTGGGAAAATCCATTGCGGCAATTTTTGACTGCCATCACGCTCTTGTACTTCTTCTGGGACAAAGGAGTATACTGGCGGATCTCCAGGTTCTGATACGTTTCGTCATACAGAAGTACGGTGCTCAGCGCAGTCACGTCCAGGTTGACCAGATCCGGCACCGGCTTGTGCTGATGCCGAAGATTGTTCATCAGCTGGTGGTATTTGGCAACGGTTGGCTTCTGCTTGTCCGTACCGGAAAAGGTGTCAAAACCGGCATCCATCTGAAGAATGTGAGGTTTGAGCTCCCGCTCCCACCAGTTTTCCTGGTAGATGGGCTGGAATTCCAGCTCCAGAACCGACAGCAGGGTATACTGCATCAGCTGCGAGATGCGGTCGGACGCATCGGTGTTCTGAAAATAACTGTCCGGCAAGTCGAACATAATATTCCTCCCTTTTGACTGTGCCTGTGCCCGGGCACAGCCCACATCCTTTCCCCTCTGATTGTAATGTTCTGCTGTGTGCATGTCAATCGTGAGGGGCGCTACCCATATGATAGCGCCGGGAAAAACAACAGTTCATGGGAGCCGGGAAAAAAATATTTTTTTCCCACGCGTGAACTTCCCAACAGAAGGGCCCCTATTCTATTCACAGAGGGCGGCAGTCCGCCGCGCATTTCAATGAAAAAAAGGGGAACCATCCATGAAAAAACTGTTTGTCCATCTGTCCCTGATCGCCATGGCCGCGGCCATGCTGACCGCCTGCGCCGGCGGCAATTCCGCCGTCAGCACCGCCTCCGGCACGCCGGAAGCCGCTGTCGTCCCGGCGTCTGTCGCAGCCACCCCGGCCCCCGCTCTCACGCCCAGCCCCACTCCGGAGCCGGAGCCCATGATGCTGGCCCGGGTGGAAACCCACCCCGCCGCCGAGGCGAGCATGGAGGGCATGGTCATGAGAGATACCTGGACCGAAAAGCGATACAGCCCGGAGGGCCTTTTGCTGGAGGAGCTGACCGGTCCTGTGGACGGTGAGGCGGATACCCGGGTGGAGTACAGCTACGACGATCAGGGTTACCTGGTAGGGGCGGTCCACAGCTACCGGATGGACGGCACCTGGCAGATGGAGTCCTCGGATGCATACACCAACGATGAACACGGCAATGCCCTGACCTGGACCATGACCAACTCCAGCGGATTCCAGACGGAGAATACCTATACTTATGAGTATGACGACAAGGGCCGCTGGATCCGGAAGGACCAGAACGATCCCACATTCCCCATGTGGAGCACGCGGGAATATACCGGCGACGGCATGGCCTGCACCGAGTATCTGTATTATTCCGGGGGAAACCTGCGGATGATCTCCACCTATGATGATGCCGGGCGTCTGCTGCGGGAGGAGGATGTGGACAACGGGGAAACGGGAGGGTTCCGCCAGTACACCTATGACGACCAGGGCGGTCTGGTCTGCGTCACGGTGGATTACCCGGACGATGAGCTGCCGGTCATGGATATGTGGGAGTATACCAATGAGTATGCACCCCTGTCCCAGGTGCTGGCCGACGGGGAATAAAAAAATTTTGCAGGGACATGAAGTCCGGCAAGATCCCGACCCTATGAAAAGGACAGAAAGCCTTTTCACCACCGGGGAGAGCTCCGGCTTTCCCGCAATATACTGAGCCAAAGGAGAAATGTGATATGAAAAAGCTGATTTCGATGCTCACCGCTCTGGGCATGGGATGTGTGTTTGTGGTTTCGGCTATGGCTGCCGGCACGGAGGGCGCAAGCTTCAACATGCAGGTGGATATGAGCCATGTGTACATTTCGGATGCCACCATCGAGGTGGGAGATACCTACACCTGGTATTATGACGGGGAGGCAGGCCCCGTGGATTACGGCGAGCAGGGCACCGCGCTGCGGATCGTCAGCGGCACCACCAACGACCAGGGCGGCATGACCTTTGTCTATGAGGGCGTTGAGCCCGGCACCCATACCTTCCGGATCGTCGACCGCTGGTGGACGACAACGTACAAGATAGTCACCGTGACCGTCGAGGCGGCCTCTTCCGATACGGAACCCGATACCTCCGCGGAGGAGCCGGAGATTTCCGACGGACAGACCGGGACGCCCGACGGCGACAGCCAGACTCCGGCGGGTGAGGATTCGTCCTCCGCACAGCAATCCGCAGCACCGGCTGCCCCGTCCGCTCCGGTGTACGAAAACGATGAGCTGGCCGAGGCAATCGCCAACGGCACCTGGGGACAGGAATACACCACCTGCCCGGCCTGCGGCCATCACAACTGGACGGCCGGGACCGAGGGGTATGTGTGCGATACCTGCGGCCATATCGTCACCAGAGTCAAAACCGGCGCCGGCGTCAAGGGATATGTGGCACCGGCGGTCCCGGCGCCCATGACGGCGGCCCAGGCCCAGGCGGCCAACGATGCCTACCTTGCCGCCATCAAGGTCCTGCAGCAGCAGGTGGCCCAGCGGGAAGCCGCTTACCTGGCCGCGCTGAAGGGGTGAGCGAGCTGGAACGGGTGAAGTTCCGGAAACAACATAATCCATAAGGCTTTCCCAGAAGCCGTCACACCGGAGGTCGGGGTGTGGCAGCTTCTGGCTTTTTTACAAATGCGCCGCTGGGGCAGGGACGGGGAAAATTCGGGGTCCGGTTCCAACGGCCAGAAGTTCAAAGTCTCCGACTGCACCAAGAGCAGCATCTTTGCGGATGCTGCTCTTTTTGATCCGGGAGGGGGCCTGTACTTTGATATTTGCCTTTTTTGGATGCTTGGCGATACAGTTTGCTGTGCGCCGCGCTTTTCTTGTTGGTCAATAACCTGCAGATCCTGCTGCCAATCCGCCTGGAAAGCCTCTTCATCATAGCCGAAATGAGCTTGATCCAGGAGATCTTTTTCCCACAAATACGATTTTCTGCACAAGTAAGCAGGCTCCTGTGCCATACGCAAGCTGGCCGGTCCGCCAGGGAATCCGGCCGCAAAAGAAGTTCCTGCGGAGAGTGCCGTACAGGACCGGATCAATTTATGCGCTTTCTGCTTCAGAGAGGCACGTCCAGCGCCGGAATATCAGGTATGTACCAATTCCGGCGCTGGCTGATAGGGGGATTGGAATGAAAAAATAGAGATCAAACCGGCCTGCAAAGGGGAAGAAAACAAGGACCTCGCGGTGCACGGGAGTGCTTATTGGAGTGAAGGGATACAGTCCTGATATCCTCTCTTTTTTAATTGTTAAGAGCGCAGTTTTCCGTGCAGGAGATTCGTTCAAAGAGGCGCCATAAAGTGCAATCAATGTTATATCTTGGCGGCACTTTCCCGCTCCACCAGATGGGTTGAGACCTGAATCCAAAGAGGAGGCTGGGGATCGCCGTGAATCCGCGCAAGCAACCGTTCGATGGCGAGGCTGCCCAGCTGGCTGCGCGATACCGCCATTGTGGTCAGTGGAGGAGAACAGAGCGAGGCAGTGCTGATGTCGTCGAAACCGATCACCGAAATGTCCTGCGGGACGCGGTAGCCAAAGCACTGCAGAGCACGCACCACCGAGATAGCCAACAGGTCATCTTCCGCAAAGAAGGCGGTGGGCAGCGAGACGGCATGTGCCAGATAGTCGCACATGTCATGGAAGGCGCCCTCGGAGGTATGAGTCAGCTTGATAAAGCGGTGATTGCTCTGCAAAGAGCCCAGGCTGCGGTTGGTGGCGCGGCAGAAACCGTCGGCACGCTCGGTAAAATTGCGGATTTTGGAGCCGGAGGCGATATACCCGATGTCGGTGTGGCCGTTTTGCTGAAGGTATCGCACCGCGTGCCGGGCACCGTAGGAGTTGTTGATCGTCACGCAGTCCACCGCTTCATCGGGGAAAAAGCTGTCCAGAACCACTAACGGTACCGACAGGGAACGAAAAGGCTGAAAGTCGCGGTTATACATCTCGGTCGCCAGCAAAAGGCATCCGGCAACGTCGGTACTCTGCAGCGAGTTGATTTGCTCGCGCAGATCCTGACTCTCATAAAAATAGGAAAGGTTCAAGTGGTAGCCGTTCTGGGCGGCGGCATGGGTGGTTTGCTCGAACAGGTTCTCAAAGAACGGCGCAGCGGCCACCACGCCGCCGTGCTTTTTATAAATGGCCAGCTGAATGACCTGGGATGACTTTTGCCTTTGCACAGTGTACCCAACAGAATGGGCGTAGTTCAGAACTTTGGCGCGTGTCTGCTCACTCACACCGGGCTTGCCGTTAAGAGCCAGCGAGACGGCGGAAGGGGACAGATCGAGCTCCTGCGCGATCTTGCGGACGCCGATTTTTTTCATGGCAGCGACCTCCTGAACTGCTTGGACTGACAGGAAAACGTGGTGCCGGGGATCAAAGCGATGCTGTATGATCTGACTTTTGAACCACAGCGGCTCCGAGGCATTGTCTCCTGACTTTTTATTTGCATTTTACTGAACAATACGCCTTCTGTCAACAGAATGTTTCGACAATCGTTTAGTGAACGTTTATCTTTAAAAATTTGTCTCAACCCCTTTTGATGGTGAAAAGATACAAGGTGAGAGGGCCTGTTTTGGCATTTGAACGAAAAATAGAGCGGAATTTGAAAGTCCGCCATCCGGCACGCTATGATAAATATCGGAGATGGGCAAGACGATCATTCAACGGTACAGTTGCAACATGTGAATGCAAGGCGCGCTAGCAGCAACATATTGGATGCCGGCCTGTGAATTGCGATATTGTTCATCCCAACGATAATTACAGTTGGGAGGATACACAATGGACGAACGAAGCCTTCAAAAAATCGCCTACGAGCGCCGCCTTGAAGTCCTTGACATGGTGTTCAGGACCGGAAGTGGGCATATCGGTGGAGATATGTCTTGCATGGATGCACTGGTCACGCTGTATTACGACGTGATGGACACCGATAAAATGTTGAGTCATGACCCGATGGCGGACCATTTTATCTTAAGCAAGGGTCACTGCGCCGAGGCACTGTACACTGTGTTGGCGGACCGCGGTTTTTTCCCCAAGGAACAGCTGATGAGTTATGCGCAGTTCGGCACCAAATTGGCTGAACACCCGGTACATGGTTTGGCGGGGATCGATGTCGCCACAGGAGCACTTGGACATGGCCTTTCAGTGGCCTGCGGCATGGCGCTGGGGTATCGGAACAGCGGTGTCGGCGGTCACATTTTTACCCTGATGGGCGACGGTGAACAGGCCGAGGGCAGCATCTGGGAAGCTGTGATGTTTGCCGGCAAGTACAAGCTGGATAACCTGACGGCGATTGTGGACCGGAACCATCTGCAGATCAGCGGCGGTACGGAGGAAGTGATGCCGCTGGGGGATCTGGGAGCCAAGTACCGACAGTTCGGCTGGAATGTGGTCAACTGCGACGGCCACGATTATGCGGCGATGAAGCAGGTGTTTCGGACTGTTGCCCCGAAACAGCCCACCGCGGTGATTCTGGATACCATAAAAGGAAAGGGCTCCGCAGTGATGGAGAACAAGGCGGAATGGCATCACCTGATCCCGAACGAGGAAGCCTATCAGCAGATCCGGGCAGACCTGATGCGGGGCGTGAAGGAGGGGTAAGGAAGATGGCAAAGGTATCATGTCGGAAAGCATTCTGCCAGCGGCTGCTGGAACGTGCGCGGAAGGACAAAGATATTTATGCGGTTTGCACCGACAGCCGCGGCAGCGTGACCATCGGTGCAATGGCCCAGGAATTGCCCGGCCAGTTTGTGGAGGCAGGAATCGCCGAACAAAACGCGGTAGCGGTTGGCGCCGGGCTGGCACTGACGGGAAAACGGGTTTTCGTCTGCGGACCGGCCTGCTTCCTGGCAGCCCGTGCGTATGAACAGGTCAAGATTGATGTGGCCTATAACTGCACCAACGTCAAGGTCATCGGTGTATCGGCAGGTGTCAGCTACGGCCCGCTGGGCTGCACACATACCAGCCTGCACGATTTTGCCTCCATGCGGAGCCTGCCCAACATTCAGGTGCTGGCACCTGCCGACGCGGTTCAGGCGCAGGCAATCGCAGATTATCTGATGGAAAATGACGGCCCTGCCTATGTGCGCATGGGCCGCGGCGATGTGGAAGCTGTCTACCCGGAGGGGGAACTCTTTGAAGTCGGCAAAGCCAAGCTGGTGCGGGACGGCAGCGATGTGACGCTGATCGCCTGCGGTGAGATGGTCTATTATGCCGTTCAGGCGGCACAGCTGCTGGCGGAGGAAGGCATTCATGCCCGGGTGCTGGATCTGTTTTGCCTCAAACCGGCGGATGAGGAGGCTGTGCGGCGCGCAGCCTGCGAGACCGGAGCGATTGTGACGGTGGAGGAGCACAGCGTCAACGGCGGCCTGGGTGAACTGGTGGCACGTATCACCAGTGAAAGCCATCCTGTGCCCCTGATGGCCCTGGGCTTTCCGGATGAAGAATACCTGGTGGGCAAATCGCAGGATCTGTTCCGTCATTATGGACTGACTCCAGAAAACATTGCGGACTGCGCCCGGCAGGTAATGGCAAGAAAGCAGGGGAAACAGCAGTGCAGGTGATTCTTTCGATTGACCAGAGCACCCAGGGAACAAAGGGGATGGTCTGGGGAATGGACGGCCGTCTGCTGAGCCGGGCGGATGTTCCCCATCGTCAGCTGATCCACGAAAATGGCTGGATCGGACATGATCTCAACGAGATCTGGTCGGCAGTCTGCAGGGCGGCTGCACAGGCTCTGGACAGGGCCGGCGTACAGCCGGAGGATGTGGCGGTCATCGGCCTTTCCAACCAGCGGGAGACCGCCTGCTGCTGGGACCGCCGTACCGGCCAGCCACTGTACGAGGCAATCGTATGGCAGTGCGGGCGTGCAGCGGGCATCACGGACAGACTGGAAAAAGAGGGCTGGGGGAGCGCAGTGCGGCAAAAGACCGGGTTGATGCTCTCACCCTATTTCAGCGCTCCCAAATACTGCTGGCTGCAGGAAAATGTCCCGCAGGTGTCGGAAGCCCGGCGGACAGGCTCCCTTTGCCTGGGCACGGTGGACAGTTATCTGCTGTTCCGCATGACGGAGGGGCAGGTGTTCTGCACGGATTATTCCAATGCCAGCCGGACAGGCCTGCTGAACCTGGATACGCTGCGCTGGGATGCTGCGTTGCTGGACGCCTACGATATCGATGAACGGACGCTGCCGGAGCTGCGCGGCAGCGACGCCCCGTTCGGCACCACTACATTGGACGGGCTTTTCCCGAAGCCGGTGACGATTCACGCTGTGTTGGGCGACAGCCATGCTGCGCTTTATGCGCACCACTGTACGGAAGTCCATTCAGCAAAGATTACCTATGGCACCGGCAGCTCGATCATGGCCAACGCCGGAATGTCCCGGCCGCAGCCTGGGGACGGCGTCGTTACCAGCCTGGCCTGGCATATGCAGGGCAAGCCGGTTTATTGCATTGAAGGAAACATCAACTACACCGGCGCCGTCATCACCTGGCTGGTACAGGATATGAAACTGCTGGAAAGCCCCGCGCAATCGGGGAAAATCGCAGCGGCGCTGGGGAATAACGGAGGCGTCTATCTGGTCCCGGCCTTCAGCGGCCTGGGGGCGCCTTATTTTGAAAGCGAAGCACGTGCCGCTATCCTGGGGATGAACCGGAACACAACACCGGCTCACATTGTCCGTGCAGCGGAGGAGTGCATCGCCTATCAGATTGCGGATGTCATTGCGGCGGTGGAGCAGGCCGCCGGCCAGCCTCTCCGGAGGCTGTGCGTGGACGGCGGTCCCACACGGGATGCCTTTTTGATGCAGTTCCAGGCGGATATCCTGGAAAACTCCTTGCAAATTGGCGAAATTGAGGAATGCTCTGGCGCGGGTGCAGCATACTGCGCCGCCATCGCCGCAGGGCTTGCAGAGGAAACCACGATTTTTGGCCATATCCGGGAACGCGAAGTCCGGCCTGAGATGCCCCGTGAACAGCGCGAGGGTCTGCTTTGCGGATGGCACAACGCTGTGCAGGCAGTGGCCGAGTTAAGCCGGATGCAATCGGCAGGCAAGCAGACAAACCGCAGTTGAACTTCAGATTATAGCGGAAAGAAGATGACACAATTATGAGAAAACAGACTTTTGGTGTGATCGTTACCACGCGCAGTTTTTTTCCCTCTCATCTCGTTGACACCGCCCGTCAGCAGGTGACGGCGCTGCTGGAAAAACTGGGATATGGAGTTGTTATGGTATCCGGACAGGAGACCCAGTATGGAGCGGTACGAACCTTCCAGGAGGCACAGACCTGTGCCAGGCTGTTTCGGGCCCATGCCGACGAGATCGACGGCATCCTGTGCATCCTGCCCAATTTCGGGGAAGAGCTGGGCGTGGCTGAGGCCATCAGCCTGGCGGGGCTGAACGTACCTGTGTTGGTTCAGGCCTGCGATGACGACTTTGGCCAGCTGGATCTTGCCCATCGGCGGGACGCCTTTTGCGGCAAACTGAGCCTGTGCAATAACCTGTACCAGCGGGGAATTCCCTACAGTCTGACCAGGCTGCACACCTGTGCCATCGACAGCCCGGAATTTGAGCAGGATGTACAGACGTTTGCCGGTGTGTGCCGCGTGGTCAACGGCCTGCGCCATGCGCGCATTGCCATGCTGGGGGCACGTCCTGTGGCCTTCAACACTGTCCGGTACTCGGAGAAGATCCTGCAAAAATACGGCATCTCGGTGCAGACGGTGGATCTGAGCGAAGTGATGGCTACCGCCGTACAGTATAGTGATGCGCAAAAGATTTCGGACATGGAAAAGAAAATCGTTGGCTACGGCCGCCTTCCGGAAGGCCTGGAAGGATACAAAATCACCCGGCAGGCCAAGCTCTGCCTTGCCATGCAGGAGACGGTGGACGCCCTGCAGTGCCAGGCATCCAGCGTACAGTGCTGGGACAGCCTGGAGAACAATTACGGCTGTGCTGCCTGTCTGGGAATGAGCCTGATGGGGGAGAGCGGCAAACCCAGTGCCTGCGAAAGCGACGTGACAGGCGCGGTGAGCATGCTGGCCGCTCAGCTTGCCGCCGGCAGTGCCCCGGCCCTGATGGACTGGAACAACAACATCCGCGATGACCGTGACTGCTGCATTGCACTGCACTGTTCAAACTTCCCGCGCAGTTTCTTCGGCACCGATGACATCGAGATCGGAAGTCTGGACGTACTGGGCACCACCCTGGGGCAGGAACGGACCTTTGGCGCCTGCAAGGGGCAGGTGGCACCGGGTCCCATGACCTTTGTTCGCTTTACGACCGACGATGCCAAGGGCTGCATGAAGATGTATGTGGGCGAAGGCAGCTTTGAAGCGGAACATCTGCCCACCAAGGGCGGTGTGGCAAACTGCCGTGTACCAGGTCTGCAAAAGCTCATGCATTATGTGTGTGAAAACGGATTCGAGCATCACGTTTGCTTTGTGCGGGGACATGTGGCGGATGTCCTGCAGGAGGCCGCCCAATATTTGAATGTTGAATGCTATCGGCATCGGGCATAAAATGTCCATGTACGATCTTACCTGCATAGCCGGAAGGAGGACATGGTATTGAGACGCAGACAAATCCTGCAGCGCCTCGGGTACACTGTGCCGAAAGAGGCTCAGCTGCGCCTGATTCTGGATACCGACGCCAAAAATGAAGCAGATGACCAGTATGCGATCCTGCATCATTTGCTGACACCGCTTTTTGATGTGCGCGGGATCATCGCGGCCCATTTTGAAAGCAAGGCAGTGACGCCGGGAGAAACGATGGAGAAGAGCTACCGGGAGGTGGAAAAACTCCTTGCACTGGCACAGATTGACGACGTGCCGTATTTCCGCGGGTGCCAGTTTCCGCTGGGCACGCAGACGGATACTCCCGACAGCGAAGGTGTCCGCTTTTTGATCGAGGAAGCCCGGCGGGAGGATGACCGTCCCCTGTACATAGCGGTGATGGGCGCAGCGACCAATGTGGCAGCAGCGCTGAACCGGGCACCGGATATTGCTGACAAGCTGGTTGTGATCTGGAATGGGGGCGGCGCTTATCCGCACGGCAGCCGGGAATTCAACCTGAATCAGGACGCCGATGCCTGCCGGGCACTGCTGGCCAGCAAAGCGGCTGTTTGGCAGATCCCCCAGAATGTATATTCCACACTGGAGGTCTCGCTGGCAGAGCTGGCGGCCAGGGTACGGCCCTGCGGCCCCCTGGGGGAGTATCTGTTTGCCCAGCTGCTGGAGGAGAATGAGCGCTCTTTCCCGCCGGTGGTTCCCTTCCGGACAGGGGAAAACTGGATGCTTGGGGACAATACCACCGTTTCGGTCCTGATGAATAACCGCATGATCCGCTGGCATGAACAGACAGCGCCGTGTATTCTGCCCGACCTGCGGTATGCGGATGACCCGCAGGGAAAAAAGATCCGTGTCTACGATTCGGTGGATGTCCGCATGACGATGGAGGATCTGTTCGCCAAACTTTCGCTGGCCTATGGAAGGAGTGAGAAAAAATGAAAGTGTTCGAAAAGCCGATCGGAAACCGGAACGCGATGCTGACCTGCTATGTGCAGGATTTCAGCCGGGAGCTGCCCGCTCTGGCAAACTGCCCGGCGGTTCTCATCCTTCCCGGCGGCGCCTACTGCTATTGCTCCGACCGCGAAGGGGAACCGGTGGCGATCGCTTATCTGCAGGCCGGCTTCAATGCTTTTGTCCTGCGCTACACCACGGGACAGGATGTGCCGATGGAGCAGGTGTTCGGCAACGCATTGCCCGAAGCGGAACAAGCGCTGGACTATCTGCGGACACATGCCGGGGAACTGCATATTCTGCCGGATCAGATTGCAGCGGTGGGATTCTCTGCCGGAGGACACCTGGCGGCGGCCCTGGGTACATACGGGCGTGTCCGTCCCAATGCCATGGTACTGGGGTATGCGGTAGCCAGCGGCGGAGTGGAATCACTCCATATGCATGCCGACATTCCCATGGAAAAAATCGACGAAGCAACGCCGCCTACTTTCCTGTTCGCTACACAGGGTGACCGGCTGGTGCCGGCGGTCAACTCGCTTCTTTTTGCACAGCGCCTGGCAGAGGAAAAAATCCCTTACGAACTGCACATCTTCGCCTATGGCGACCACGGGGCGTCGATCGGAACCCCGGTGCTGAACCGCAAGGAGGAGCCTGCCAACACCGAAGTCAGCAGCTGGCTGCCCATGAGTGTCACCTTCCTGCATCATATTTTCAACAAGGATGTCCTGGTCCCCGGGAAAAAAGAGGTCCTGACCTTTGGCCTGGATATGAAGATCGGCACCCTGATGGACAATGTGCAGAGCCGCAAGGTGATTCATGACTGCCTGCCCGAGCTGGAGGCGGTCTATGCCAAAGGACCATCCTGCGGTGCAATTTCCATCCGCAGCCTGCAGACCTATTCCGACGGGATCTTCCCGGAAGAAAAGCTGGCCGTTTTGGACAGGGAGCTGGCCAAGCTGAACGATACGATGTAAAAGGCGATCCAAAGATCGTTTTTATAAATAACAACCTAAAGGGGGAATGAACATGGCAGAAAAAGGCGAAGTCGTGCTTGAAGTCAAAGATATGTGCAAGCACTTCGGCGTCACTGTCGCTTTGGATCACGTCAACTTTGTGCTGAAGGCGGGCGAGGTCCGCGGGCTGATCGGTGAGAACGGCAGCGGAAAATCCACCGTTTCTTCCATCGCGGCGGGCATGCAGAAGGCTTCCAGCGGTGAGATGTTTTACCTGGGCAAGCCGTGGGCGCCGGGTTCTGCGCTGGAGGCCCAGCGCAACGGAATCTGTATGATCGTGCAGGAAGCGGGCACGATTCCCAACATTCCGGTGGCGGACAACATCTTCCTGGGACACGAAAAGATGTTTGCGGTGGGACCGTTCATCAACCACGCCAAGATGGTGCAGGCGGCGCAGAAGCTGCTGGATGAACTGGAGATCCCCATCGACGCATCCATCCGGACCGGGACGCTGGACCTGCAGCAGTGCAAACTGATCGAGATCGCCAAGGCCATGTACTGGAAGCCGAAGATCCTGATGGTGGACGAGACAACGACGGCCCTTTCCCAGACCGGACGTGAGCTGCTGTACAAGGTCATGCGCCGGATGGCGGATGAGGGCAACAGCGTCATGTTCATCAGCCATGACCTGGAGGAAATGATGGAGCAGTGTGACGCGGTCACAGTCCTGCGGGACGGCCACATCATCGGCTCCCTGGACAAGAGCGAGTTCGACGGCGAAGTCATGAAAAAGATGATGGTCGGCCGTGAGGTGAAGGGCGACTACTATCGAAGCGACATGGACCCCTACGACAGCGAGGTGGTGCTGAAGGCTGACTGCATCACCACCCGCCACGACCTGATGTGCTTCAGCCTGGAGCTGCACAAGGGCGAGATCCTGGGCATCGGCGGCCTTTCCGAGTGCGGTATGCACACGGTGGGCAAGGCGCTGTTCGGCTATGAAAAGGTGCTGGACGGTGCAGTCACGGTGGGGCCTGACAAAAAGGTTGTCAAAAATCCCTCCGTGGCGGTCAAGCTGGGCATGGCCTATACCAGCAAGGACCGTGACCACGAATCCCTGGGCCTGTCCGGTACCATCCGCGACAACATTGCCTCAACGGGCTACTGGATCAACGCCCTGTGGGGACCGATCATCTCTTTCAAGAAAGAAAAGCAGTACGTACAAAATCAGATCGACATGCTGTCGCTCAAATGTGCGTCACAATACCACGGGGTGAACACCCTGTCCGGCGGCAACAAGCAAAAGGTGGTCTTTGGCAAATGGCTGGGCGGCGGTGCGGACATTTACATTCTGGACTGCCCCACCCGCGGCATTGACATCGGAGTCAAGGCGTCCATGTACCAGCTCATTTACCAGATGAAGAAACAAGGCTGTTCGGTGATCCTGATCAGCGAGGAACTGCCTGAGCTGATCGGCATGTCGGACCGCATCCTCATCATGAAGGATGGAAAGATCACCCACGAGGTGATGCGTACCGAGGAACCCACTGAACACGACCTGATCGACTACATGATCTGAAAGGGGGAAACTGTCGTGCAAAATGCTTTGATGAAATTCAAGGAAAGCCGTTGGACCAGCCGATTGCTTTCTCCCGTCATGTTGTTGGTGCTGATGCTGTTCTTCACCATTGCCACCAGCGGCCGCTTTGCCAACCTGCGCAACCTGAGCATGGTGCTGGAGCAGGCACTGGCGGTGGGAACTGTGGCCACCGGAGCCATCTTTATTTTCGCCACCGGCAACGTCATTATCTCCATGGGTGCCGCCACGGCACTGGTTGCGACCATCTCGGCCATGGCCTACATGCAGACCGGTTCCCTGGCAGTGATGTTTGTGATCGCCATGGTGTCCAGTATGATCCTGATGATACTGACCGGCTTGCTCAGCACCTGGCTGCGCGTTCCGGTACTGTTTGTGACGGTTGTCATGATGACCTTCCTTTCCAGTGCACAGAAGGCACTTCTGGGTTCCGCTACGCTGCAGGTTCCGTATGACGTTACCAGCAGCCTCAACGACCTGAACCTGCCGTTGATCCTGTTTATTGTGTTCTTTGTGGTCTGCGCGGTAATCTTCCACTGGACTGCCCTGGGGCGCAGCCTTCGTTACATCGGCATCAACAAAATCTGCGCAGAGCTGACCGGCATTCACGGCAGCACCCATCTGCTGACGGCCTTCATGATATCCGGCCTGGGGGTCGGCCTGGGTGCTATCATGACCATCATCCGCAACGGTACCATTACCACAGATACCTGTTCTTCGCTGAACATGGACTGCATGCTGGCTATTGTTTTGGGCGGCATGTCCTGCTTCGGCGGCTCCCGCTCCAACATCTACTCGGCCATTGTGGGCGCGGTGATGGTTACCGTGCTGAACAACGGACTTCTCCAGCTGGGCGTGTCCAACACCATTCTGCAGGCCATCCGCGGTGTTGTCTTTATTGCGTTGGTCTGCACCAGCCAGAAACGTCCCAAAGGCCTGCCCAGCAACGAGGGCTGAGCCTTCCTCCCTCCGGAAAGAGGCGCAGCGGTGCCGGAAGTGGAAGCTCCACAGGAAGAACGCATGCGCTTTGTCCGATATTCCGAATCCAACAAATCAAACAAAGGAGAGAACAATGAAAACCAGATGAATGCTCGTGAAAACTGTTTCCGTCCTGACTGCAACTGCACTGCTGACGGCCTGCGGCGCTGCTTCGTCCAGCGACAGCCCCGCGACCGATTCGCCTTCGACCAGTGAGTCTTCGGCCAGTGAGGCCTCCACCGGCACCGAGTTTGCACCCATGAAGATCGCCTTTGCCCCCACCGGCATCGACGACACCACGCTGGAGCAGATGGATGCGCTGGAAAACGAGATCGGCCCTGCACTGAACATTGAGTTCATGTTCTCTGAGGCCATCACCGACGCCGGTGCGCTGACCACCTTCATTGAGAATGCCTATGCATCCGGCTGCGACGCTGTCTACACCAACTCCTCCGGCAACATCGACCAGGCAGCCGCTGTCTGCAATGATCTGGGCATGTATTTCGTTGGCATTTCCTCCAGCGGCGCCCAGGAAAACCAGGATCTGCCCTACTACGTGGGCGTGACCGGTGCTTCCGCCGAGGGCTATGCCAACGCCTACAAGCAGGTGATGCAGCCCATTCTTTCGGACGGTGAACAGCACAGCGTCGTCATCCTGTCCGGCGCAGCCTGCTACGGCGCGACCTCCTACATTGAAGGTACGGTCGGCTCTCTGGAGGCGCTGCAGGAAGCCTACGGCCTGACCTACACCGAGGACATCTATACTCTGGCCACTTCCGAGGTCGCCGTCGACTGTGAGAACGACAAGGGCCTGCTGATCACCGTCTGCCCCGGCATGACCGATCTGGCAAACGTCCTTTCTCCCCTGCTGCAGACCGGCAACTATGACGTTGTGGTCGGCAACACCAGCGTCCACGACAACATCGGCGTGATGGTGGACGAGGTCGAACGTGAAATGGGCATCGACATCAAACTGATTGGCCGCGGCACGTTCAGCGATTCCATGTACACCGCTTTCAACTCCACCGACTCCCAGGGCAGCCCGGTCCTGAACGGCAACGTCCTGAACGGCGTGTATGAGCATGTGGCTGCTGTCGTCATGCTGCGCAATGCCTTCGACGGCTATGCAGACAACATGCGGGATAATGGCCAGTGCAGCCGCGTCCCCGGCATGGACCCGCTGGTCATCACCAGTGCGGAAGAGTACAACGCTCTGTCCGGCGATGACATGCCCTTCTCCTTCGTGACCACCGAGGACCTGCTCAGCCTGTGCGGCCCCGACGTGACCTGGCAGGATATCGACTAGTTTAGTGATAAGCCGACCACCGAGAACATTTTGGCCAAGTTCGGCAAGTAATCCTTCGCTCTTACAAAAGAAAGTGATGGTCCTTTTATGAAAAACAACAAACTGTTGAAGCTTCTGAAAGGCATTGCCATTGCCCTGGCTCTTCCGGTTGCCGTCTTTGTCATCATGGAGGTGCTGGTGTTCCTTACCCAGGGCGAACATGTGCTCAACAGCGCCCTGGATGTGAAGAACCTGGTACGCGGAGGCTGTATCTCCGCCCTGGTATCCTTTGCTTTGTCCATCAACCTGAGCTGCGGCCGTATGGATCTTTCCCTGGGCTCGCAGTATATCGCAGGCACCATCCTGGGCGGCGTGATCGCCGTGGATCTGGGCCTGGGCGGCATCTGGATCTTTGTCTTTGCGCTGGTGATCGGCACCCTGCTGGGGGCTGTGGTGGGACTTCTGTATGTCACACTGCGCATCCCGCCCATGGTCCTGGGCATTGGCATGGCTTGTATTTTTGAATGTATTGCCTTCGCCGTCAGCGATGGCATCGGATTCCGCCTGGTGGGCGTGAAGGACTCCGGTCTGCTCTCCAACATCAACTTCACCATCGCGGTGGTGGGGGTGATCCTGGTTTTGATGTACCTGCTGACGACCTACACCCGGTTCAGCTACAATTTCCGTGCAGTGCAGGGCTCCCAGCGCGTGGCACAGAACGCAGGCATCAACATCTTTCTCAACGTGGCGCTGTGCTATACGGTAGGCGGTGCCCTGGCAGCTGCCTCCGGCGTGCTGAATACCGGCATCACCGGCTCCCTGGCACCCTCCATGGGCATGCAGAGCGTGGGCACGGTCATGGCGAACATGTTCCCCATGATGATCGGCGGCTTCTTCCTCTCCCGGTACATCAACCAGGCCGCCGGCCTCATTTCCGCCTCCTTTGCGGTGGAAATTCTCTCTACGGCACTGATCAAGTTCAACATCTCCGACGCCATGAACAGCTGCATCAATATGGTGATCTACATCGCCTTCCTGATCTATCTGTTCAACGTGGATCGCATTGCGCAGGCGCGGTGGGACAAACAGCGCATCGCGCAGGCCCAGGAAATGAAACGAGCGATGGCGGCGCAGTAAAAATGCCCAAAGACAGTCTGTAAACAACGTGTAGAGCGGGGAATTCCTCGCTCTACACTTGTTCAGGGCCCTTTTGCCGGCGCAAACGCCCCCAAAGGGCGATACAGAGGGAAGGGTACAATTCCCGGTACCTGCCCTCAATTCAGAACTTATGAAAAGGAGAAAGCCTATGGTCGATCTGAAAGCCAGACCATTCTGCCTGAATGACACCCAGATCAGATGGGTGGAAGACACGATTGCTTCCATGTCACTGGAAGAAAAACTGGGACAGCTGTTTGTTGTCCTGAAGGCCACACCGGGTGTGGAGGAGGAACAGATCAAGGGACTGCTGGCCGGGTCTCACATGGGGGGCCTGCGCTGGCAGAATCTGAGCACCCGGGATACCTGGCTGCAAAACCATCTGTTCCAGAAAAACAGCAAAATTCCGCTGCTCATTGCGGCCAACTGCGACGATGGCGGCAACGGCGCGACGCCGGACGGCACCTTTGTGGCCACTGCGGCGGAATGCGGTGCCGGCCAGGGTGTGGAAAACGCCTACCATGTAGGGTATGTGGCCGGACGGGAAGCAAGCGCCGTGGGAGCCAACTGGATGTTCAACCCGGTCTGTGATGTATACAAAAACTGGCGCAACACCATTGTCAACACCCGCAGCTTCGGCTCGGATCCGGATCGGGTGCTGGCCAATGCCCGCGCCTACATCCGGGGTGTGCGGGACGCCGCCCCGCATATGGCCGTCACGGCCAAGCATTTCCCCGGCGACGGTGTCGAGGAACTGGATCAGCACCTGGCCATGGGAATCAATGATCTGAGCGTGGAAGAATGGGAGGCAAGCTTCGGCAAGGTCTACCGCGGTCTGATCGACGACGGCGTCGAGGCAGTGATGGTCGGGCACATTGCGCTGCCGGCGATGAGCCGGAAGCTTCGCCCGGGCATTGCGGACCGGGACATCCGCCCGGCAACCCTGGCACCGGAACTGCTGAATGATCTTCTGCGAGGGGAACTGGGCTTTAACGGTGTCATCATCACCGACGCCTCCCACATGGTGGGGATGACCGCAATGGCTCGCCGCTGTGACGCCGTGCCCGGAGCAATCATCGCCGGCTGTGATATGTTCCTGTTCACCAGCGATACCCAGGAGGATCTGGGTTTTCTGCGGGCGGCCTACGAGCGCGGCGATCTGACGGAGGAACGCCTTTCCGATGCGCTGCACCGGGTGCTTGGCCTGAAAGCCAGACTTCATCTGGAGGATCCCCGGGTCGCCATGCCGCCGGAGGAAGGACTGACCTGTATCGGCAACGATACATTCAGGTCCTACACGGCGCAGGCTGCCGACAGCTGCATCACGCTGGTCAAGGATACCCGCGGAATTTTGCCCATTGATCCGGAAAAGCAAAAGCGTGTATTTCTGGTTTACGTCGGATCCACCCCGACCAGCAAGGGATATCGGGGGGATCCGGTCAAAAAAATCCTGGTAGAGGAGCTGGAACGTGCAGGCTTTGTGGTGGATCTGTGCCCCAATTTCCATGCCCTGGAGATAGAAAAGGGAGTGTCCCCCGCAAATTTTGTGCAGATGCTGGACATTGGCAAGCGCCAGACCTTTGTGCAGAACCACGACTGGGTTCTGCTCGTGTTCAATATCAAGGGCTACGCCCAGGAAAACAACGTCCGGGTGCGCTGGAGCTGCAACCACAGCAAGGAGCTGCCCTGGTACAACGAGGAATTGCCCACCGTTGGCATGAGCCTGAACTATACCAACCACCTGATTGACGTACCCCAGCTGCATACGTTTGTGAACGCCTACGCGGCAAACCGCACGCATATCTGTGCAGCGATTGCCAAACTGACCGGCCGGAGCGAATTCCGGGGCACAGCTGACGACAGCGTTTTCTGCGGGCGATGGGACACCCGTCTGTGAGGAGGAAAATCTGTGACAACGTTGAAAAACTATACCAAAAAAAGAGATTTTCTGATTTGTGTGGACTCGGATGGCTGCGCCATGGATACCATGGACATCAAGCATCAGCGCTGTTTTGGCCCCTGCCTTGTGCAGGAGTGGGGACTGCAGAAATGGGAAAAACAGATCCTGGAACGCTGGAACGAGATCAATCTCTATACAATGACCCGGGGAATCAACCGGTTCAAGGGACTGGCGATTGCCCTGGCGGAAATTGATGGAACCTGTACAAGGATCGAGGGGCTGGACGAGCTCACCCAATGGACGGACACGGCGCCGGAGCTTTCCAACGGTGCACTGGAGAAGGCGGCCGAAGGGGCACGGGGCCCCGCGCTGGCCAAGGCGCTGGCCTGGTCCCGGGCGGTGAATGCGGCGATTGACTCGCTGCCGGAAAGCAGCAAGCATCCGTTTTCCGGGGCGGCGGAGTGCCTTGCCATGGCCCATGACACGGCGGATGTGGCGGTGGTATCCAGCGCCAACCGGGAGGCCGTTGAGGAAGAGTGGACACGCTGCGGGATGCTGGACTCGGTGGATATTCTGTGCTGCCAGGATTCCGGTTCAAAAGCCGCATGCATCGCGCAGCTGAAAGAAAAAGGGTATGCACCGGAGCACATCCTGATGGTGGGCGATGCGCCCGGAGACCTGAAAGCTGCCGAGGGCAACGGGGTCTGTTTTTACCCCATTCTTGTGCGGCAGGAGGCCGCCAGCTGGGCGGAATTGCAGCAAACGGCCTGGGAGCATTTCCGGAATGGGACCTATGGTGAGTACGGTGCCCGGGCACGACAGAAATTTTTCGAAAATCTGGGCTGCGGAAAAGCAGCCCGGTAAAGACAGAGCAAACAGCCAGAAAAAAGGAAGAAGGATAACGATGAAATTCTTTATCGATACCGCCAATGTGGAGGAAATCCGCAAAGCCAACGACATGGGCGTCATTGCAGGCGTCACCACCAACCCCAGCCTCATCGCCAAAGAAGGCCGCGATTACGCCCAGACCCTGGCGGAGATCGCCACCATCGTGGACGGCCCCATTTCCGGTGAGGTGAAAGCCACCACCACCGACGCCGAGACCATGGTGAAAGAGGGCGAGGCCATCTACGCCCTGGACCCCAAGCACATGGTGGTGAAAATTCCCATGACCGCCGAGGGCCTCAAGGCCATCAAAGCGCTGAGTGCCAAGGGCATTCCCACCAACTGCACCCTGATTTTCTCCGCCAACCAGGCACTGCTGGCAGCCCGGGCCGGCGCCACCTATGTCAGCCCCTTCCTGGGACGTCTGGACGACATCTCCCAGCCCGGCATTGAACTGATCCAGAATATCCATGATATGTTCCTCAACTACCCCGACATCGAGACCCGGATCATCGCCGCCAGCGTGCGCAATCCCATCCATGTGAATGACTGCGCCCTGGCCGGGGCGGACATTGCCACGGTGCCCTACAAGGTCATAGAGCAGATGATTCATCACCCTCTCACCGACGCGGGCATCGAAAAGTTCAAGGCCGATTACTGCAAGGTGTTTGGTGAGTGACATGACCAAGGACGAACGCATAAAACTGCAGATTGCAGCATGCCAGGTGCGCATGGGAATCATTGAATCCACCCACGGCGCCAAGGCCGGACATCCCGGAGGCAGCCTTTCCGCCGCCGAGCTGTTTGCCTACCTGTACAACAAAGAAATGCGTATCAACCCCGACAACCCTAAATGGGAGGACCGGGACCGGTTTGTTCTGTCCAAGGGCCACACAGCACCGGGGCTTTACAGCGCTCTTGCCTACCGGGGATTTTTTCCGGTGGAGGACCTGCCCACCCTGCGCCACATCGGCAGCTATCTCCAGGGCCATCCCAACATGAACACGGTGCCCGGAGTGGATATGAGCACCGGCAGCCTGGGGCAGGGGGTCAGCGCGGCGGCCGGCATGGCCAAGGCCGCCAAGTATCTGCACAAGGATACCGTCCGGGTCTACACCCTGCTGGGGGACGGCGAGATCGAGGAGGGTGAGGTCTGGGAGGCTTTCCTCTTTGCCGCCAAGTATAAGCTGGACAACCTCTGCGTCATCATCGATCTGAATGGGCTGCAGATCGACGGCCCCACCAAGGAAGTCATGCCCACCGACCCGGTGGACGCCAAGCTGCGGGACTTCGGGTTCCGGGTCATCTCCATCGACGGACACGACCTGGACCGGATGGAGCAGGCATTTGCCTTCTTCCATGAACAGAAGGACGCCCCCACCGCCATCCTGATGCACACCGTCAAGGGCAAGGGCGTCAGCTACATGGAAAATCAGGTGGGCTGGCACGGCAAGGCACCCAACGACGAGGAATACAGGATTGCCATGGGCGAACTGCTGGCACAGCTCTGGAAACTGGAGGCACAGCTATGAGTGAGGTCAAAAAAATCGCAACCCGCGAAGGCTACGGCGCTGCACTGGTGGAACTGGCGCAGGATCACCCCGACCTGGTGGTGCTGGACGCCGACCTGGCCGCCGCCACCAAGACCGGCGTCTTCAAAAAAGCCTTTCCCCACCGCCACTTTGACTGCGGCATTGCCGAATGCAACATGATGGCTGCCGCCGCCGGCATGGCGGCTATGGGCCTGGTGCCTTTCGCCTCCAGCTTTGCCATGTTTGCGGCGGGACGTGCCTTCGAGCAGGTGCGCAACTCCATCGGCTACCCTCGCCTCAACGTCAAGATCGGCGCAACCCACGGCGGCATTTCGGTGGGCGAGGACGGTGCCTCCCACCAGTGCTGCGAGGATTTTGCGCTGATGCGCTCCATCCCCGGTATGACGGTGCTCTGCCCTGCCGACGACGTGGAAGCCCGCGCAGCCGTCAAGGCTGCCTATGCGCACCAGGGGCCCGTCTACCTGCGGTTTGGCCGTCTGGCGGTGCCGGTGTTCCATAATGAAACCAACTTCCATTTTGCAATCGGCAAGGGAGAGCAGCTCACCGAAGGCAGCGACGTGGCCATTTTTGCCACCGGCCTGGAGGTGGGGGAGGCCCCCACCGCCGCCGAACTGCTGAAAAACGAGGGCATCCATGCCCGG
>JAHZHS010000001.1:28245-44126 GCA_019420135.1 Oscillospiraceae bacterium
CGTCACCTGCGAGGAGCACAGCATCCTGGGCGGTCTGGGCGAAGCCGTGGCCGCTGTGCTGGGCGAGCAGTGCCCCACCCCCATGTGCCGGGTGGGCGTCCGGGATGTGTTCGGCCACTCGGGCCCTGCCTGGGATTTGCTGGAACAGTTTGGCCTGCGCAGTGATGGGATTGTGGCTGCTGTGCACAAAGTGCTGAAGTAAGTGCGGTTGCTCTTGTTGGATTTCTTTGCTACACTGAGGGCAGAGGTGATTATTATGGAGTTTTGCAAAGCGCCTGGCCGGATTTTTGCCACGGATGAAACAGGAAAACTGCTGGCGGAAGTAACCTTTCCGGAACAGGAAGGCATCGCCGTCATCAACCACACCTTTGTGGACGGTTCTCTGCGGGGACAGGGGATAGCCGGACAGCTTCTGCGCGCAGTGGCCGATACCCTGCGCCGGGATGGCCGCAAGGCCAGGCCTACCTGTTCCTACGCCATACACTGGTTTGAGACTCACCCTGAGGAGCAGGATCTGTTGGGGTGATTTTCCTTACTGCAAGACCACACCAACCTCCATTGCATATTCTTTATGATATAAATTGAGCGGAAAGCCGGTTTACGGATTCTTCGCCGGGAGGAAGCCTTTCGCCCTGTCCGGTTTTGGAATGTGGGGGCGCTGGCATGGTTCGCCTGTGTGCTGCCCTGGGAGGGCCGGGCTTATCGGTGAACACCTGCCGGAAGCAGTGATCCCTTGCCCAGTCGATTCTGGAACAGAACGGCGTGCGGGAGGGACCATCCACCGCTACCCGCTGGTGACGGAAAAGCCGGCATCAATGCATGACCCAGGGGAGTTGCTTTTGGAAAAGCCACTCCCCTGGGTTTGTTGTATGAGAAAAAGTTGGGCTGTCTGCCAACCCCGCGGAGAGATGTGCGCTGTTGGGATCCGCCCTTTCAACAACCCCTTCAATTTCATACAAAACAAAAAGAGCAACATCTATAAAGATGCTGCTCTTGGTGCGGCAGGGGAACCGGACCTCTGTCCGCTGGAGTCGGAAAACTGTGATAAATACCATGAACCAGCGCCGGAGCTGTAGTATGCACACATTCCGGCACGGGTTGTGACGACGATAAAAGAACGCGGCAACGTCAAACAATAAACGGGGCCGGCTGGGAAAAAGGTGTGATCATTGGTTGGTCAAGAATGTTCCGCTCATCGCATCTGCTCCCGGAAGGTGCGGAACATTCCCTGCTTCATGTTTTTCATCATGATGTCCTGCACGTCCCGGGCGGTGACGGTGTCCTCGTACCGGAACCACCACCGCACCAGCGTCATCATGTCGGAGGCGAACAGCCGGGCATAGAGGTCGGCATAGGGGTCGCTGCCCCAGGCGGGCAGGGTGTCCAGAATGGCGTCGTGGACTGCGTCCACCATCCGGCCGAACACCCCCTGCTCCAGAGGAATGGACCACAGCAGGGTGTACTCCTCCTTGTGCTTGTGGAGAAAGCGCAGTACGTTCTCGAAATTCTTCTGGTAGATCAGGCTGTGGATGGTGTCGGGGGAGGCGGTGACAAAGGCTACGTCCAGCTGACGGCGGAAGCCCTCCAGCGCCCGGCCGAGATACTGTTCCATCAGGTGGTATTTGCTGGGATAATACTTGTAAAAGGTGGACCGGTTGATGAGCGCCGTGCGGCACAGCTGTTCCACCGTGATCTTTTCAAAGGCGGTGTCCGCCAGACAGGTCAGAAGGGCTTGGTCGATCTGTCGCAGCGTCTTGACGACCCGCAGATCCGTTGGCGGCATGGGCGTTCCTCCGTTCTTTTTTCGAGATATGCAACAATAAGGAGCTGTCTGTTGGATAAACAGCAAAAAGGAAAATCTTGATGCTAGGCAGGCAGCCCGCAGATTGTTAAAATGATAGCAAAGAGGGTTTGCATCTTTTATTGTATCACATTGAAGGACCCTGCACAAACCCAGGGAATTTGATGAAAAAAAGGAGAACGGTAACATGGCATTCAAGGTAATGGGCATCACCGCAGGACGCAAGAACGGCAACAGCGAGATCCTTCTGAAGGAGGCTCTCACCGCCTGCGAGGCGGCAGGCGCCGACGTCACCATGATCAATCTGCGGGACTTCCATATTCTGGACTGCACCGGCTGCACCGCCTGCACCAAGGCAATGTCCCAGGGCAAGCACATCGGCTGCACTCTGGACGGCAAGGACGACAAGAAAAAGATCATGGACGTCATGCTCAATCAGGACGCGGTCATCTTCTCGGTGCCCACCTATGACCTGATGCCCGCCTCCGCCTACCTGACCTTCGCCCACCGCAGCCTGAGCTACGAGACCTCCTTCCTGGAGACCATCGGCGCCATTGAGCACAAGGACCGGGTGGCAGGACTCATCTCGGTGGGCGGCTCCACCCGTTCCTGGCAGTCCATGGCCCTGGAGGGCCTGCAGGCCACCATGTTCACCACCGACATGAAGGTGGTGGACATGATGCTGGCCACCCGGGTGCCTGCTCCCGGCCAGTGCCTGCTGGACGACGACCTGATGGCCCGGGCCCACAAGCTGGGCGAGCACATCATGGAGGCGGTGGCCACCCCCGCCGAGGAGCGCCACTGGCTGGGCGAGGAGGACATGGGCTGGTGCCCCAACTGCCACAGCAACGCCCTGGGCCTGGGCGAGATGCAGTGGGACGGCCCGCACTATCCCATCGAGTGCCAGGTCTGCGGCGCCGGCGGCACCCTGGAAAAGACCGAGGACGGCAAGTGGAAGTTCGTCATCCAGAAGGACGGCCTTTTGAAGGACCGCACCACCGTGGCCGGCCGTGCCCGCCACCTGGAGGAGATCGCCCACACCCAGGGCGGCTTCTTCTCCGACCCGGAGAAGATCAAGCTGGTGCAGGAGCGCAAGGCTGCCTACGCCCAAAAGCAGTTCAAGGGCATCGACTGATGCCGCAAGATACAAAACCGGAAGAGAGGAGTCTTGATATGAGCGTTGCCATTGAGATTGACGGCAAACGCCTGCAGGCGGAACCGGGCATGAATGTGCTGGAAGCCGCCCTGCGCAATGGAATCTACATTCCCCATCTCTGCCACCATCCCGACCTGCCGGACATCGGTTCCTGCCGGCTGTGCATCGTGGAGGTGGAGGGGCAGGAGGGCGTCCAGCCCGCCTGCAAGCTGACGGTACAGGAGGGCATGAAGATCACCACCGACAGCCCCCGCATTGCCGCCCAGCGCAAGCTGGCCATGGAGCTGTTGCTGGCCGCCCACCCCGAGGACTGCTCCACCTGCCCCAAGTACGGCCGGTGTGAGCTGCAGACCCTCATCCAGTACATGGGCGTCTCCGCCACCCGGATGCACACCCGGGTCAAGGGCTTTGCCCAGAACGACAGAAACCCCCTCCTCATCCACGACATGAACCGCTGCGTCCTCTGCGGCCGCTGCGTGCGGGCCTGCAATGACCTGCGGGGTGTGGGAGTGCTGCAGTACAACAAGAAGGACATGGAGACCTACGTGGGCACGCTGCACGACAAGCTGCTGAAAGACGCGGGCTGCCGGTTCTGCGGCGCCTGCGCCGAGGTCTGCCCCACCGGCACCATCCGGGACATCATCGAGTATTCCCCGGTGGAAAAGCGGGATGTGCTGGTGCCCTGCCAGGCTACCTGCCCCGCCCACGCCGAGGTGCCCCGCTATGTGCGCTTTGTCAAGGAGGGCAAGTTCAGTGAGGCCCTGGCGGTCATCCATGAAAAGCTGCCCTTCCCCGAGTGCCTGGGCCATGTCTGCGCCCACCCCTGCGAGGCCGAGTGCCGCCGGGGCGAGGTCAATGAGGCGGTGTCCATCCGCAACATCAAGCGCTATGCTGCCGAGCACGGCAACAACGAGCTGTGGAAGAAAAACAGCAAGCACCTGCCCGCCACCGGCAAGAAGGTCTGCGTGGTGGGCGGCGGCCCCTCGGGCATGACGGCGGCCTACTACCTGGCCAAGCAGGGCCACGACGTGACCCTGAAGGAGGCCTATCCCACCCTGGGTGGCCAGATGTCCTACGGCATCCCCAGCTATCGTCTGCCCCGAGAGGTGGTGGCCAAGGAGGCCGCCTACCTGGGCGACGCCGGCGTCCATGTGGAGACAGGCTGCAAGGTCACCGATTTTGTGGGTCTGAAAGCCGACTATGACGCAGTGCTGCTGGCCCTGGGCACCCACAAGGGCGTCCGCCTGCCCATGGAGGGCAACGACCTGCCCGGGGTGCTGGTGAACAGCGATTTCCTGGCCAATGCCGCCATGGGCAAGCCCACCGGCATGGGCAAGCGGGTCATCGTGCTGGGCGGCGGCAACGTGGCCTTCGACTGTGCCCGCACCGCCCGCCGCCTGGGGGCCGAGGAGATCCACCTGGCCTGCCTGGAAGCCCGGGACAAGATGCTGGCCGACGAGGAGGAGATCGCCCAGGCCCAGGAGGAGGGCATCCAGATCCATCCCGCCCATACCTTCGAGGCCATTGTGGGCACCGACCACGCCGAGGGCGTCCGCTTCTGCAAGGTGAAGAGCTTCACCTTTGACGAGAACCGCCGGGCCCACATCGAGAAGGAGGAAAACTCCGAGTACACCATCGGCGCCGACACGGTGATCTTTGCCACCGGCCAGCGCACCGACATCACCCCCGAGGCGGGGCTGGAGCTGGGACGTGCCAACTCCATCGCCCTGCAGCCGGGCAGCCACCGCACCAGCGTGGAGGGCATCTATGCCTGCGGCGACGCAGTCTACGGCACCCGCACCGTCATCCAGGCCATTGCGGCCGGCCGGGAAGTGGCCTCCGAGATGGACAAGGCCCTGGGCGGGGACGGCGACATCAGCGAGGTGCTGGCCCCGGTGGAGAAGCCGGATGCCCGCATCGGCAAGGTGGAGGGCTTCGGCGACCTGAAACGGGCGGAGGAGCAGTTCCTGACCCCCGAGGCCCGGGAGAACAGCTTTGTGCCCATCAGCGCGGGACTCTGCGACAGCGAGGCCTGCGGCGAGGCGGGCCGCTGCCTCCAGTGCGACCTGCGCTTCCAGATCACCGGACACCGCCTGTGGAGCGACTATATGGAAGACAAGGAGGGTGCCGCACAATGAGCCTTTTGCAGAACAATACCGAAGCCCTGAACCGGCTGCGCACTCTGGACAGGGCCGCCCTGGAAGAGGTGTTCGGCCCCTGGACCGCCGCACCCCGGGTGGTGGGCGCCCTGTACAATGCCGACACCGACGGCATGAAGAACATGCTGCTCCATGTCAATCCCGCCGGTGTGGTGGCCGGCCTGAAGATCGCCGCCGCCCTCACCGGCGCCGCCGACGCGGTGCTGGTGGTGCGGGAGGACTTTGACCCCCAGGAACTGCTGGCCGACGCCGGCATCGTGGACCTGCCCCTCACCGTGAGCCGGGCGGCCCTGGTGAACAAGATGGCCTACAAGGGCGCCAGACTGCTGGCGCTGGATGAGCTGGCCGCCCTGTCCGACCGGCTGCTGGGGGGTACCCCCGGCGTGCTGGTGGCCCTGGACGGGGACCTGCCCACAGAGGAGGACCCCGCCCGCCCCGTCGCTGACTATGTGGGGGAGTGCAGGGGCATCCTGGCCGGGCACCGGTTTTATAGTGCCGGTCAGCTGGCCGGCCTGACCCTGGGGGAGGTGGCGGGCCGCTCCGGCGCTCTCCATCGCCTCACCGACGCCCACTGCCCCGTCCATGAGGCCCAGGCCCAGCTCACCGCCCTGCGGGGCCAGAGCTGCGGCAAGTGCACCTTCTGCCGGGAGGGCCTCTACCAGCTGAGCTGTATCTTTGAGGATGTATCCACCGGCCGGGCCAAGCCCGCCGATCTGGACCTGGCAAAAGAGATCGGCACCGCCATGACCACCTCCTGCAACTGCACCCTGGGGGAGGAGGCCGCCCTGCCGGTGCTCACCGCTCTGGAGGCCTTTGACAGCGAGGTCCAGGCCCACGTCCGCCGCAAGGAATGTGCCGCCGGCGCCTGCCTGGCCCTGACCCAGTTCTATGTGGACCCCAGGCTCTGCCAGGGCAGCGGCGCCTGCGTGGAAGCCTGCCCTGCCCACTGCATCGAGGGCGGCAAGGGCCTGGTGGCCGTCATCGACGGCTTTGACTGCACCCGCTGCGGACAGTGCCTGGAGGTCTGCCAGAATGGTGCCGTCAAGCGCACCTCCGGCCGCCTGCCCAAGCTGCCCGATGCCCCCATCCCCGTGAAGGGCGCTGCTGTGCCCGCCGGCGGGGAGGAGGACCAGCCGGTCACCCGCACCCCGGCCAAGCGCAAGCGCGTCTTTGCCGCGGTGGGAACTCCCGCGCCCGCCCAAACCGCTGCGGCGGCCCCCAAGGCCGAGCAGCCCAAACCTGTTGAGGTGAAGATCATGAAAACCATCGAGACCGATGTTGTCATTGTTGCCGGCGGCCCCGCCGGCCTGGCTGCCGCCGTCACCGTGGGCGAGCAGGGCCTGAAGTCCGTCATGCTGGAAAAGTCCAGCGCCACCGGCGGTGCAGCCAATATGGGCATGGGCCCCCTGGGCATCGACACCAAGATCCAGCGCGCCCAGTTCAATAACATCAGTGTGGAGCAGGCGTTGCAGATGCACATGGAGTACACCCACTACCGGGTGGACGAGGACCTGGTCCAGACCTACTTCCACAAGAGTGCCGACACCATCGAGTGGCTGCAGGAGATGGGCGTGGAGTTCGCCGGTGCCTTCCGCTACTTCAAGGAGTCGGAGGCTACCTGGCACATTGTCAAGCCGGAGAACGGCGTCATCGGCCCCCGGGCGGCGGGCGCCATGGTCAAGGTGCTGACCCAGCGGGCCAAGGAGCTGGGCTGCGACATCCTCACCGAGACCCCTGCCACCAAACTGATTGTGGAGAACGGCAAGGTCTGCGGCGCTGTGGCCGTGGACAAGGAGGGCAACGGCATTGAGGTCCGGGGCAAGGCGGTGCTGGTGGCCACCGGCGGCTTCGGCAACAACCCCGAGATGATCGAGAAGGAGTTCGGCCTGCACATCGGCAAGGACTACTTCCCCTTCCGCATTCCCGGCATCACCGGCGATGGCCTGAAGATGATGTGGGAGGTGGGCGCCGAGAAGTTCGGCCAGAACATCGAGGCCATCTACCAGCTGCCCGACAACCTGAACTGGTTCTTGCTGGACGCGGTGCTGCGCCAGCCCAACCTGATGATCAACCAGCTGGGCGACCGCTTCATGAACGAGGGCGACCTGGGCAACACCACCTATGCGGGCAATGCCATCGCCCTGCAGCCGGGCAACTACGGCTACTGCATCATGGACGAGGGCATCCTCAAGCAGTACAAGAAAAACGGTCCCGACATCGTGGACATCGTCCACCCGGCGGAGGCCTTCCTGAACTTTGAGGGCCAGGCCAAGCTGGCGGTGGAGCAGGGCTACGAAGCCTACTTTGAGGCCGAGACCATCCCCGAGCTGGCAGAAAAGCTGGGCATCGACGCCGACAAGCTGCAGGCTACCATCGACGACTACAACGCCATGTGCCGCTGCGGCGTGGACAGCCAGTTCCACAAGCCCCAGAAATACCTGCACCCCATCACCGGCAAGGGCAAGTACCTGGTGGGCAAGTACTACCTGGGCGCCTACGGTACCGTGGGCGGCGTCCGGGTCAACAAGTACTGCGAGGTGCTGAACAAGGATCACCTGCCCATCGAGGGCCTGTACAGCGCCGGCTCCGACGCCAACACCCTCTACGGCGACAGCTACAACTTCACTCTGCCCGGCAACTCCATGGGCTTTGCCGTCAACTCCGGCCGCATGGCCGGCGAGGCCATGGCCCAGTACATTGCCGACTGCCAGTAACGGGGGCAGACCATGAGCAAACGTGCGGAAACCCTGACCCTGGCCTTCTGCATCGCCCTGCTGCCGCCCCTTTGGGCGGTGGCGGCACCCTACGTGGGGGTGACCACCGGGGCGGTGGCCCTGATCTGCGCCGGACTCTGCGCCGCCAACGGGGACAAGGCCGCCGACGCCCCCAAAATCTCCGCCGGCTTCCTGTTGGGGGATTTCTGGGCCTGGCTGGCCCTGGTCCTCATGGACAAAATGCCCTGGAACCCGGACTTTGAGGTGTTCATTACCCTCTTTGTCATGGGCGGGCTGGCAGTGATCCTTTCGGGGATCTTTCCCCGGTGGATTTTCTGCCCCGCCTGGCTCTGCGGCTGGGCCATCGGCCTCACCATCATGACCCCGGTGGGACTGGCGTCGGTGGGGACCCTGCCCATCCAGATCGGCGTGGCCATGCTGGCAGGGGTCTGGTACGTGGGGGTATTCTTGAACATTGTGCGGGGCAGACTGCTGGCCCTCTGGACCAGACATCACCCCGCGGGAAAGGAGTAAATCGCCATGAGCAAAAAAGTGGGCGTCAGCCGGGAAGAAAGGAATCTTCCCTATTACAAATTCTTCACCCGTCCCCTGGCCCAAGTGCCGGCGGAAAAGCTGGCCATTCTGGCCGGCGGCCCCAGCAAGGTGCGTGCAGTGCCGTTTGAGCAGCGCAACCTCTTTCTGAAAGGGGAGGACAAGGACTACTGCCAGATCGGCTACGGCGTGGCCGAGGACGGCACCGCCTTTGTCTGCAACGAGACCTACATGCCCGGCGTCACCGGGGAGATGATGGACTGGTGGTTCCCCTGGCACAGCGTGGGCAGCGACCTGCGCTACAAGATCTGGGACCCGGAGGATCATTACTTTGCTCGGGCCGACCGCTGCGACTATGTCTGCGACCCGGCGGTCCCCATGAACCAGAAAACCTGGGGCGTCAACCACTACATCATCGAGGATGTGGGCCCCGGTCCCGAGTTCTTGAAACTCTGCTTCAAGAGCCCGGCGGATTTCGGCTATGACCCGGCGGTGGTGGGCACCGATGTCTGCCAGTCGATGGTCTGCGCCATCGGCGAGGGCGGCTGCCCCGCCGCCATGACCCACAAGTGGTATCCCTGCCAGGATGGCATCCTCTTTGTATCCCGGTTCTGGATCGGCTATGCCCTGGTGGAGGGCGAGTTCCGCAAGATCCTGCCCGAGGGCGCCCGGGTACCCGATATCGTTCCCAAGGGCCTCTTCGCCCACAACATCAAGGAATTCACCAATCTGGCGTCGATCCTGCCCGAACTGTACAAAGAATTCGGCAGCCAGCCGCTGTAAAATGTCCAACAAAAAGCCGGACCTCGCAAGGGGTCCGGCTTTTTGTATGCCGAAATTCCCTCGCTAGGCGAGTGGTTCAAACGGCGTAAAGAGAATCAAGAGTATTGAAGCGGAGGGATGCCCGGACCGCATCCCCATGCGGATCGAGATACCGCCGAAGATACCGGCGGCAAATAACACAACCTCTGCGGCTGGCAGGCCGTACTTGCGCGACGTGACGCGCAAGCCAGTATTCCGGGGCTGTGCCTGCATATGATTTCCCGGGGAATATGGGGTTTTATCGTCCGTCGCATCGCTGTTTTTTTTGCAGAGGCCCTGACATTCTTCCTCCTGTGCGGAATCTTATGTCCTTCTATCATGCAAGAGTTCCCAATTTCCCGCCAGACAAACGCTCATCCCTGTGTAAGTATAGTCGATGCCATAAATAAAAAGAGCAGCATCCACAAAGATGCTGCTCTTGGTGCGGCCGGGGGGATTCGAACCTCTGGCCTTTGGAGTCGGAGTCCAACGCTCTATCCAGCTGAGCTACGACCGCACAAAATCCGGACGGCAGAAAGGCAATCTCTTGCTTTCCTCAGGCCGGTAACATATATTATAACAAAGATTCCGGCAAAAAGCAATCAAAAAATGACGAGATGTTCCCCTTGCTGTATAACGGAACGGAGAGCGGTTCAGAATTCTACCAAAAACAGGCGTGCGGAAGCCGTTCCGCGCGCAGAAACAGGAGGTCTTGACATGGCACAGTGCAAACAAAATGCGGGATATCCGGAATTTTCGGCAGCCATGGGGGCGGGATGCAGCGCCATCTGCTGGCCGGGCGGGATCGGGCGGCATCTCTACGGCCGCAACCTGGACTTTGACCGACTGGCAAAAGGAACGGGCATCCTGTTTGTGCCGGGAGACCTTGCCTACCAGTGCTGTATCGACGCCGCCGACGACCGCCCCGCCGAGCACTTCCGCAGCCGCTATGCCGTCATGGGGATGGGTCTGATGCTTCCCGGCGGGACGGCAGCCCTCTACGACGGCATCAACGAAAAAGGCCTGATGGGCGCCCAGCTCTATTACCGGGGATTCGCTCACTTTGACCCGCCCTGTGATCAGGGGACCCGGCTGCAGCCGCCTCTGCTGGTGACGCATCTGCTGTCCCAGTGTTCCACTGTGGAGGAGGCCGTGCGCCTTCTGCAGGAGGAAGTGACCCTCTGCGGGGTGCCGCTTCTGGGCACCGTGCCGCCGCTGCACTGGATGTTCTCCGACCGGGGCGGGGAGGCCGTCATCCTGGAACCGGATGCCGACGGGCTGCACATCTACCGCAATACCATGGGCGTCATGACCAACAGCCCCGGCTATCCCTGGCACCGCACCCATCTTTTGTGCTTTTCCGGCGTTCAGGACGCCGACCGGGGAGCATTGCACTTTGGTCCGGAAGTGATCGAGTCCTGCTTCTCGGGCAGCGGATGTTCCGGCCTGCCGGGAGACTGGAGTTCTCCCTCCCGGTTCGTCCGTCTGGCCTTTTTGCAGAAATACGCCCAGCCCGGCGCCGACGAGGCCGCCGACGTGACAAACCTGTTCCACGCCCTGCAGAGCGCCGCCTTCCCTCTGGGAATGGTGCGGGTGGAGCAGGCCCCTGCCGCGGCCCACGACGCCGACATCCGGCCTTTTGACTACACGGTCTACAGCGGCGTCATGTGCGCCGAGTCGCTGTGCTATTACTGGACCAGCTACGAAAACCAGCGGATCCAGGGCGTCTCCATGCGAGATTTGCAAAAGGACGGTGTTGTCCGCCGGTTTGACCTGGGCCGCGCACCGGATATTTTGCTCCATGCATCCGGGGAAGGACAAGCCTTGACCGAGTAAATCCCACTTACAGCCGCAGAGAAGAAGCCACCTCTGGCCGGTAGGAATCGTGGTAAGCCTCCAGGGCGGCCCGGCGCACGGATTGCACCCGGTGCTGCCAGCGGGGGTAGTCCCCCACATAGTCCGCCCCGAAGACCCGGCGGGAGATCTCCCGCACGATGCACCAGGCGGCGTAGGCGTGGGAGTTGGCGGGGGAGGCATTGTCCGCCGAGCAGAGCATCCCCTTGAAGCAGGCGATGCCCGAGGAATAGATCAGCTCCACCAGCTTGGCGCGGTATTCCAGCAAAACGCCGGCCGTCTCGCCGCAGGACTCCCGGTCGTAGATGTGCTGGGCCTCATGCTTGAGGAAGGACACCTGAAAGGCCTCCGACTCCACGCCGCCCCGGTACCGGTGCAGCACACAGTACAGAGTGTCGCCGTCCTGCCAGCCGCCCGCGCCGATCTGCCCCAGGGACAGATAATCCAGCCAGCCCCGGGAAAGAAAGCCGCTGAGCAGGCAGACCTTGCAGGACTGGACCCGGCCGGGCAGCTCCACCCGGGCCAGCTGTTCGGCGGTCGTCCGCCAGATGTACGGGCCGAAGTACCCTTGTGTCCGCCCGCCCAGGTAGTGGATGCCCCGCTCGCCCAGCATCCCGGCCAGACGGCCTTCCGCCATCTCCATGGCGTCGGTGACGTCGGCGGGAAGGCTTTCGGCGGGGATACCGGCCAGTTCTGCCAGGGTTTGCAGCAGACGGGCATCGCAGTCCTCCAGGGTAAGCCCCTGCCAGAACACCTCGCTATAATAGGTCTGCAAGGCCCTGCCCAGCTCCGTCAGCAGCGGGTCATCCCCCGGGATCAACGGCCGGGGCGAGGTGAACCGGCGCCGGGTGCGGCGGACCAGGCTCTCCTGTTCGGGAAACTGTGCCAGATAGTCCAGGGCCTCGTGCAGGCGGCCCTGGACCAGCAGGCCTTTGTATGTGGCGGCATCGTAGGGCATGACGAAACCCTCCTTGCATGAAATGGAAATGTATACAGTATAAGAAAACCCCGCCGGAAGTGCAACCCGGCGGGGTGATTTTTTGGGGGGAACGATCAGGGAAGGACGGGCAGGTCGCGGGTGGCGATCAGGTCGGCGCCGGTGCCCAGAAGGTCGGGGAGAACGACCTGCCCGGCTTTTACGGGGGCGGTGACGCTGACCCCGGCTGCCTCCTCCATGGCGGCCATGAGCAGACCTTTGGGAATGGCCCGGCTGGTCTTGACCGGCAGACGGCGGTGGACGCCGCCCTCCACCCGGACGGTGGTGGTGAGCACCCGGGTGGGATGCTGCAGCTCGGTGCGGCCGTACTCGGCGCCCCGGGGGCAGCTGTTGCCGGTGACGGTGTAGCCGTTCTCCTCGTCCACCGTCAGGCGGCAGCCCCGGGGACAGACAATACAGACCAGCTCTTTCATTGGGGCACCTCCTCCATGCGGATGGTCAGGGGGGACACGGCATCCTGCAGTGCGGCGGCGGGCAGGACGATATGTTCCATCTCGCCGGGGGCCAGATGGCCGCGCCGGAACCGGGCAACCTCCCGGCCTGCGGCGTCCTCCGCCACAAGGACGGCGGCTCCCGTGACCCGGTTGACCCGGAAAAATACTTCGGCGGGGCGGGGCCGGGCTTCCAGGCGGATCTGCTGGGGCACCGTGTAGGTGATGCCCTCCCCGTTTTGCAGGGCGATGGTGCGAAGGGCGGTTTCCTCCCGGCCGGTCTTGACGTAGGCGGCGGCAGCGGCGCCGGCGCGCTCGCTCTCGGCGGAGACATAGTCCACCAGATCGTGGACGTGCAGCACATTGCCGCAGGCAAAAATTCCGGGGACAGCCGTCTCCATATTTTCGTACACCTTTGCGCCGCTGGTGCGGGGGTCGATGTCGATGCCCGCGCCCCGGGTCAGCTCATTCTCGGGCAGCAGGCCCACACTCAGCAGCACGGTATCACAGTCGAACACCATCTCGGTGCCGGGGATGGGGCGGCGGTCGGGGCCCACCTCACTGACGGTGACCTGCTCCACCCGGTTATGGCCCCGGATGTCGGTGATGGTGTGGGAAAGGTAGAGGGGAATGTCGTAGTCGTTGAGGCACTGGACGATGTTGCGGGTCAGGCCGCTGGAATAGGGCATGAGTTCCACACAGGCCAGCACTTTGGCGCCCTCCAGCGTCATGCGGCGGGCCATGATGAGCCCGATATCCCCCGACCCCAGAATGAGGACCCGGCGCCCCACCATGTAGCCCTCGATGTTCAGATAGCGCTGGGCCGCCCCGGCGGTGAAGATGCCTGCGGGGCGCTCGCCAGGGATGGAGATGGCGCCCCGGGTGCGCTCCCGGCAGCCCATGGCTAGCACCACCGCCCGGGTCTCCAGTACCTGATAGCCGTCCTTGCCGTTGACGGCGTGGACCCGATGGGGGGCGCCGTCCCGGCCGGGGACAATCTGCAGGGCCATGGTGTCCAGCCGGACCTCCACGCCGGTCTTTTGCAGCATGGCGATGAACCGCCCGGCGTACTCGGGGCCGGTGAGTTCCTCCCGGAAGCGCTGCAGGCCGAAGCCGTTGTGGATGCACTGGTTGAGGATGCCCCCCAGCTCCTGATCCCGTTCCAGGACCAGGATGTGGCGCAGGCCCTCCTCCCAGGCTTTGCAGGCGGCGGCAAGCCCGGCAGGACCGCCGCCGATGACGATGAGTTCATACATGGCCGGCACCCTCCTTCGGCTGTTTTGTCTCGCAGGCCAGCAGCCAGCTGCCCTCCTGTTCCAGCAGGATTTCGGTGGGCGGGACGCCCAGCTCCCGGGCGATGATATCCTGGACCCTGGGCCCGCAGAAGCCTCCCTGGCAGCGGCCCATGCCCGCATTGCACCGCCGCTTGACGCCGTTGACGGTGCAGGCGGGGACGGGGCCGTGAAGGGCATCCACGATCTCCCCCTCGGTGATGGTCTCACACCGGCAGATCACCCGGCCGTAGCGGGGGTCTTTGGCGATGAGGGCGTTTTTCTCCTCCGGGGAGAGATGGCGGAAGCGCACCACATGGCGCTCGTCCAGAAAGTCCGGCTTTTCTTCCAGGGACAGCCCGGCCTGGGCCACCAGCTCCGCCGCCCGCTTGCCGATGGCCGGGGCGGAGGACAGGCCCGGGGACTTGATGCCCGCCAGGTCGATGAAGCCCGGATGGTTGGGGCTGGCCCCGATGAGGAAATCCCCCTGGTCGGTGTTGGCCCGGATGCCGCTGAAATTGCGGATGTTCTGGCGGAAATGAATGCCCGGCACGCTTTTGAGGGCCCGGGCGCGGACAAAGTCCAGCCCGTCGGCGGTGTTGCCCAGGTCCAGGCGGTCGGTGACCGGCTCGGCGTTGGGCCCGGCGATCAGGTTGCCGTGGACGGTGGGGGAGACCAGCACTCCCTTGCCCTCGGGGCCGGGACACTGGAAGATTACATGGTCCACCAGGGAACCCTCGCTCTTGTCCAGCAGATAATACTCGCCCCGGTTGGGGGTCATCTTCCAGTGGATGGGCTCCAGCAGCCGGTGGACCCGGTCGGCGTCCACTCCCGCCGCGTTGATGACACAGCGGGTTTCAAAGGAGCCCTTTGGGGTGGAGAGGCGGAAGTTCCCCTCCGGCAGGGCGGTGATGGCGGTGACCGGGCAGCTGCGGTGCAGCTCCACCCCGTTTCGCACGGCGGTCTCGATCATGGCCAGGGCAAAGCCCCAGGGGTCGATGATGCCGGCGGTGGGGGCCAGCAGGGCACCGCAGACCTCGGGGGAGAGGGCGGGTTCCAGGGCATGGACCTCCTCCCCCGAGAGCAGGCGCAGTTCGGGCACGCCGTTGGCCACGCCCCGCTGATACAGCGTTTCCAGCATGGCCCGGTCGGCGGGGGTAAAGCCCACCACCAGCGACCCGCACCGCCGGAAGGGTACGTCCAGCTTCCGGCAGATCTCGGCGGTCATGCGGTTGCCCTCCACGTTGAGGGCGGCCATGAGGGTGCCGGGCTCGGGGTCGTAGCCGGCATGGATGATGGCGCTGTTGGCCTTGGTGGTGCCGTTGGCCACGTCGTTGCAGGCTTCCAGCACAGCGACGCGCAGCCGGTAACGGGCCAGCCGGTAGGCGGTAGCGGCCCCCACCACGCCGCAGCCGATGACGATGACATCGTACATACAAAACTCACTCCCTTGTGCGAAGAAATGGAAGAGGGAACGGGTGCAAAAAGGGCGCAAAGACGCCCAACCGCCTTTACGCCCGCACACAGATACTCAAGGAGCATTTCATTTGATTTTATGCTAACACGGTGTTCAATGTTTGTCAAAGGGGGCAGACAAAAACCGTGACAATGTCCAAAAACGCCCGGCGGGATTTTGGTAAAACACAGATTTTCCGCCCCGGGCCTTTACTTTTGGACCTGCCTTTGCCATAATGACAGCATAGAGATGCGAGCGGGACGGACATTGGTTCGGCCCGCTTTGTTTGTATCCGCGGCGCGGACAATCCACCCGAAAGGAAGGCCTTGCCATGAAGCAGTACATCATCGCGCTGGACCAGGGCACCACCAGCAGCCGGTGCATTTTGTTTGACCGGAAGCAGAACATCATCCAGCTGGCGCAGAAGGAGTTCACCCAGAACTACCCCCACCCCGGCTGGGTGGAGCATGACCCCATGGAGATCTATTCCAGCGAGTACGGCGTCCTCATGGAGGTGCTGGCCCAGAGCGGCATCGACGTGCGGGAGATCGCGGGCATCGGCATCACCAATCAGCGGGAGACGGCCATCGTCTGGGACAAAGAGACGGGCCGTCCCGTCTACAACGCCATTGTCTGGCAGTGCCGCCGCACCGCCGCGTTCTGTGAGGAACTGATGAAGGACGCCGCCT
>JAHZHS010000001.1:44136-54605 GCA_019420135.1 Oscillospiraceae bacterium
TATGTGAAGGAACATACCGGCCTCTTGATCGACGCCTATTTCTCCGGCACCAAGATCCGATGGATCCTGGACAACGTCCCCGGCGCCCGGGAAAAAGCCCGGGCGGGGCAGCTGCTTTTCGGCACGGTGGACACCTGGCTGATCTGGAAGCTCACCGGCGGCAAGGTCCATGTGACCGACTACACCAACGCCAGCCGCACCATGCTCTACGACATCAAGAACCTCTGCTGGGACAAGCGCATCTGTGAGCGGCTGGACATCCCCATGAACATGCTGCCCGAGGTGCGCAGCTGCAGCGAGGTCTACGGCACCGTCAACATCCAGGGGGTGGAGGTGCCCATCGCGGGCATAGCGGGGGATCAGCAGGCGGCGCTGTTCGGCCAGACCTGCTTTGCCCCCGGCGAGGCAAAAAATACCTACGGCACCGGGTGTTTCCTTCTCATGAACACCGGCAGCGACATGTTTGTCAGCAAAAACGGTCTGCTCACCACCATTGCGGCGGGCCTGGATGGCCGGGTGACCTACGCTTTGGAGGGCAGCGTCTTTGTGGGCGGCGCAGTGGTGCAGTGGCTGCGGGATGAGCTTCACCTCATCACCGAGGCCGCCGACACCGAGTATTTTGCCCAGAAAGTCAAGGACAGCGCCGGGGTCTATGTGGTGCCGGCCTTCACCGGGCTGGGGGCGCCCTACTGGGACATGTACGCCCGGGGAGCCATTCTGGGCCTGACCCGGGGTGCCGGACGCAATCACATCATCCGGGCGGCGCTGGAATCCATCGCCTACCAGACGGGGGATGTCCTCCACGCCATGGAGGAGGACACCGGCATTCCCCTGAAGGAACTGCGGGTGGATGGCGGGGCCTCGGCCAACAACTTCCTCATGCAGTTCCAGGCGGACATTGTGGGCCGCACCATCCGCCGCCCCATGATCCGGGAGACCACCGCCCTGGGTGCCGCCTACCTGGCGGGGCTTGCCACCGGCGTGTGGAAGGATCTGGACGAGATCCGCAGCCAGTGGACGCTGGACCGGGTCTACACCCCCGTCATGGAGGCGGCCGAGCGGGATCGCCTGTACGCAGGTTGGCGCAAGGCGGTCAGCCGTGCCCGGGACTGGGCGGAGTGAGGCAGGCCCTCCCGGCAGCAATAAAAATAAATACAGCACGGCATATTCTTTTGAAATATGCCGTGCTGTATTTTTACGCAGTAAAATGATCCGGGACTCACCGGTCAGGGGGCGACGATCCGCAGGCAATCCGGGGCGGAACCGCCGGTATGGTGCAGGGCGGTGCCCCGGCCGACGAGCGCGGTGCAGGCATCCAGTATCCGGCGGGTAATCCGCTCCCCGGGAACGAGGAGGGGCACCCCCGGAGGATAGGCCCAGACAAACTCGGCGGCCACCCGGTCCTCCGCCTCCGCCAGGGGGCAGCAAACGGCGGGCAGTTCCAGCGCCCGGGCGATGGCGCACACCGCCTCCCCCGGCGGAGGCGGGGCGGGATGGCTGACCGTCTGCCCCGGGACGGCGGACGAGGCGGCATCGATCTCCTGCAAGGCGCCGGCCAGCCGGTCCAGGGCGTCGTCGGCATCGCAGGGGCTGGTCATGGCCAGGACCAGATCCCCGCACACCATCTCCAGCTCAAAGCCGTGGTCCCGCAGGGCGTCGGCCAGCCGGGGACCGGTCAGGCCTGCGCCGCTGCCGTCCAGGAGGATCTTGCCCGGGTCGTGGGCAAAACAGGCGGGATGACGGGCAAGGACGTCCGCCCCGTGGCAGAACACCCGCAGCCGGGAAAGCCCGGCCACCGCCCGGTCAAAGCGGTCCAGACGCTCCGCCCAGGCGGCAAACCACTGCTCGCCGTGGGCGGCCAGCAGGCCGGTACAGCCGTCCAGCGACGCCATGAGAGGGTAGGAGGGGGAGCTGGTCTCAAAGATATCCAGCTGCCGGGCAACCTTGTCCCCCAGCCCGGGACCGTACACCCCGCCCAGGTGGAGCAGCGCCGTCTGGGTCAGGCTGGGCAGCGTCTTGTGGGGGCTCTGGATGACCACATCCGCCCCCGCGGCCAGTGCTCCGCCCCGCCAGCCGTATCTTGCCGCCAGGGGCAGGTAGTGGGCGCCGTGGGCCTCGTCCACCAGCAGGGGCACCCCCCGGGCATGGCAGAGGCCGGCAATGGCGGCGATGTCGCTCAAGACGCCCTCATAGGTGGGGCTGGTGAGGATGACGCAGCGGGCTTCGGGGCAGGCGTCCAGGGCGTCGGCCAGGTCGGCGGGGGCGACGCTGCCGTGGATGCCGAAGGCCTCGTCCGGCCGGGGCATGACCCACCGGGCGTGGAGGTCTCCCAGTTCCAGGGCGTGAAAGACGGATTTATGGCAGTTGCGGGCGGCGATCACCGTGCTGCCCGCGGGGGCCAGCGCCCGGATGCCCGCCAGCAGCCCGCAGGTGGCCCCGTTGACCAGGTAGAAGGTGCGGGCAGCCCCCCACAGGGCGGCGGTGCGGGCCATGGCGTCGGCCAGGATGCCGTCGGCGTCGTGGAGGTCGTCGGCGCCGGGAACCTCGGTAAAGTCCCAGGCGGCGGGCAGGCCGGGGGCGGGCTCCACCCGGCGCTTGTGCCCCGGCATGTGCAGGGGATAGCGGGTCTTTGCCAGCGCGATGAGCTGGCTTTCCAGAATATGGGTGTCCTGGGGCATGGTGTCTCTCCTGAAAAGGCTCAGCCCTGGGGCGCGTCGGCGCCGGGCAGGGTGACAAAGGTGGGCTCATGGCCCAGGGCGGGCAGGATCTTGTGGAGCAGATCGTCGGTGGACAGCCGCAGGCTGGAGGTATTCTCGCAGGGGTGGCAGCCGAAGAAGGCCCCCTTGCGCACATCCTCATCGATGAGCAGGCGGACGCGGCGGTCGGGGTCGTTCATCAGGGCCAGCACGCTGACGCTGCCGGGGTGCACGTCCAGCAGTTCCGCCATCCTGTCCGCGCTGCCGAAGCTCAGCCGGGCGATGCCCAGCTGGTGGGACAGGTCCTTGGTGTGGAACACCTTGTCCCCGGGGATCATGAGCAGATAAAAGGCGGTCTGCTGCCGGTTGCAGAGAAACAGATTCTTGCAGATGGTGGCGTTGAGGACACGGTCAATGTCGGCGCAGACCTCCATGGTGTCGGCGGCGGGATGGTCCACCCGCTCATAGGACACGCCGAGGCGGTCGAGAAAATCATAGCAGCGCACTTCCCGCGCACTGCGGGCAAGGCACTCCTCCGCCGTGGGGCGGCCGGAAACAAGCTGCATGGGAAACTCCCTCCTGATTGATGAATCCAATGTTGAAAGGTTGAAAATTCAGTCCAGCACCAGACGGGCGGTGCTGCCGGCCCGGGTCTTTTCCACCAGGATCTGGCGGGTCAGACGGTTCTGCAGCGCCTCCACGTGGCTGATGACGCCGATGAGTTTGTCGCTGCCGGCCAGGGCGGCCAGGGTGTCCACCGCCTTTTCCAGGGCGTCGGGGTCCAGGGTGCCGAAGCCCTCGTCGATGAAGAGGGTGTCGATGCGCACCCCTCCGGCGCTCTGCTGGATGATGTCGCTGATGCCCAGGGCCAGGCTCAGGGCGGCCATGAAGCTCTCGCCCCCCGACAGGCTGGCCACCGGGCGGTACTTGCCGGTGTAGGCGTCAAAGACGTCCAGGTCCAGGGCTGTCTTGCCCGAGATGGCGTCGCTCTGGCGGCGGCGCAGGCGGTACTGGCCGTCGGTCATGCGGAAAAAGCGGCGATTGGCAGCCTCAATGACCTCGTCAAAATAGAAGGCCTGGACGTACTGCTCAAAGGGCAGCTTGATCCGCCCCGCCACGTTGCCGTTGAGGGTGCGGGACAGGCTGTCCAGCACGGCGTGGCGCTGGTGGGCGGCATCGGCCCGGCGGCGGGCGGCGGCCAGCTGTCTGGCGGCGGTGCGGTTGGCGGTCAGGCGCTGGTCGGTCTGACGGCGGGCATTTTCGGAGACGGTGCGGACTTCCTTCTGATGGGCAAAGGCTTTTTCCAGGGCGGACAGGTCGGCGTCGGCGCCCCCGGCATGGGCCAGGGCGTCGTTGAGGGCGCGCACCCGTTCGGTGAGGGCGGTCTGCCGGGCCTCGGTCTGGCGCCGGGCCTGGGCGGCGTCGTCCAGCGCCCTGCGCAGGGCGTCGGATTTAGCCTGCAGGTCGGTCCGGGCCTTGTATAGGGCGGTGGTGTCGGGGTAGCGCAGCGCCCCGGCGGCAGTCTGGACCTTGGCCTCGGCGGCGGCCTGACCGGCGGCCTTGGCGGAGGCGTCGGCCTGCAGGGCGGTGAGGCGCTGGGCCAGGGTTTTCCGCTGGTCGGCCAGGGCGGTCAGCCGGGCGGACAGTTTCGCCGCCCGGTCCTTCAGGGCGCGGAGGGCGTCCAGTTTGGCGGACAGCTCCTGCAAGCCGTTCTGCAGGCTGCGGTGCTGGGCGTTCAGGGCGGCGGCCAGACCGTCGTCGTCCAGCTGGGCTGCGGGGGGACCGTCGTAGCGGCTTTTGCGCCGGACAAAAAAGGTGTCGGCGTCCTTGACAAAGGTCTCCCGGGCGGCCCGGGCGGCGGCTGCGGCGCTGCCTGCCTCGGCGGAGGCCTGGGTGGCGGTTTTCTGGCTGCGGGTCAGGACCCTGGCGGCGTCGTCCACCTCCTTCTCGGTGACGGCGGTGCCGGACAGCCGGGCGGGGGCGGGATGGCTGGTGGACCCGCAGACGGGGCAGGGAAGGCCCTCCTGCAGGTCCCGGGCCAGGAGCCCTGCCCGCTGGGCGTTGAGGGCCCGCAGCAGGGCGGTGTGACGGCCGGAAGCCTCGTCGGCGGCTTTCTGGGCGTCCAGGTAGCGGCCCTGGGCCTTGCGGGCGGTTTCGTCGGCGGCGCGCAGGCCGGGCAGGGCATTGAGAAGGGTGCCGCAGCTGTCCAGCAGCGACTTGGCCGTCTCGGCCTGGGCCTCCATCCGGGCCAGGTCGGCGTCGGGGGTGCCGCAGTCGGCCAGGGCCTTCTCGGTGCCGGTCTGTTCCTTTGCCAGGTCGGCGTCCTGCTGCCGGGCGGCAGCCAGGGCCCGGGCGGCGGCGTCGGCTTCCCGGCGGGCGGTCTCCGCCGCCTTGCGGGCTTCGGTCAGGGCCTTGTGGCGGGGCAGCTCCTCCTCCAATGCCTGCAGGGAGGCAGCCAGCGTCTCCAGCTCGGGGCGGCGGGTCTCGGTGTCGGCCCAGGCTTTCTGCTGTTGCGGCAGGGCGGCCTGGAGGTCGGCCAGAGCTTTCTGCGCCTCGGTCAGTTCGGCCCGCTGCCTGGCCAGGGAACGGGCGGATTCCAGGGCGGCGGAGGTCTTTGCAATCTCATCGTCAACCCGCTCCAACGAAGCGACGGCGGAGGCATAGGCCTCCTCGTCCACGGCAATGAGCTGCTTGGCCAGCTCGATGGCCCGGGGAGCCTGATAGGGGTCCTGGGCCGCCTGGAGATCGGCCAGCTCCCGGGCGTTCTCTTCCGGCAGCTTTGGGGAACAGACCAGCGCGTTGATCTGCAGCAGCACTCCGTCGTCCGCCCGCGCGGCCTCGGCCTCCGCCTCCCGGGCCCGGCGCTGGGCGGCGGCCCCCAGCTGCTGATAGAAAGCGGTGTCGAACACCTGCCGCAGAATGGCGCTGCGGTCGGCGGAGGGGGCGTTGAGCAGCCGGGTGAAGTCGTTCTGGGCCAGCATGGACACCTGGGCAAACTGCCGGGCGTCGATGCCCAGCAGATCGGTCACGGCGGCGGTGACCTGCCGGGTGCCGGATACCGGCGCCTCCGGTTCCCGCAAAAGCTCGGCCTTGGCGGCGGCGGTGGTGGTGCCCTCCCCCCGGGCCTTGCGGCGCAGCTGCTCGGGGGCGCGGTATACAGTATAGGTGCGGCCCCGGTGCTCGAAGGTCAGGCGGACGTAGGTGGTGGCGGTGGGGTCGGCAAAATCGCTGCGCAGCATGTCGGGGGCGCGGTAGGCGCCGGTCACCTCGCCGTAGAGGGCATAGGTCACCGCGTCAAACAGCGCCGTCTTGCCCGCGCCGGTGTCGCCGGAAATGAGAAACAGCCCGCCCTGCCCGAACCGGGAAAAATCCAGCTCGGTTTTGCCGGCATAAGGCCCGAAGGCGCACAGTTCCAGGGTCAGCGGTCGCATGCAAGCACCTCCTCCCGCAGCTTGGTCAGGGCGGCGGTCTCGTCATCGGTGGGGTCCCGGCCCTGCACCGTCACAAAGAAATCGGCAAACAGCTCCTCAAAGCTGCGGCGGCGCACCTGGGCGGCGGTCTGGGCGGCATCGTCCGCAGTGCCGTTGCCGGGCTTGTAGTCCAGCTTCATGGCGTTGGGGTAGGCGGCCCGCAGCCGGGCCATGGCATCGGGAATGGGCGTATCGTCGGTGAGGGTCGCCCAGATGTAATCGTCGGCGTCGCAGACGGCGGCGGGGTCGGTGAGCTTTGCCAGAGGCCCCTCCAGGTGGCGCATGGCCCGGCGGGGGTGCAGGTCGATGAGCTCCACCTCCGCCTGCCCGGTTTTGTCCAGGGTCACCAGCGGCACCGATTTCCGGGCGCCGCACTCGTCCAGGGAATAGCACAGCGGACTGCCCGCATACCGCACGGTAGGACTGCCCACCGCCTGGGGGCGATGGATGTGTCCCAGGGCGGTGTAGCAGAAACCGGCAAACCGGGTGGCGTCCACCTGCTCCACCGTGCCTACCTCGACAGCACAGCTCTCACTGCCGGAGACCTCCGGCGCCTTGTGGGCGGCGGTGACAAACTGATGGGCGGCCAATACCCGGCGGACCCCGTCCCCGGCGGGAATGCCGCCCAGGGCGGCGGCCACGGCGTCGTCGTAGCAGGCGATGGGGGCGTCGGGCAGATGGTGGCGCACGGTGGCGGCGCGCACAAAGGGCAGCAGATAGAACTCCACGGGGCCGTCGTCGTCGGACAGGACCACGGGGGAGAGCTGTCCGGTGTAGCGCCCGGCCAGCCAGACTCCCTGCCGGGCCAGCAGCTGCCCGGCATAGTCCAGCCGTTCGGCGCTGTCGTGGTTGCCCGAGATGGCCAGCACCCGGATATCCCGGCGGGCCAGCTCGGTCAAGAACCAGTCCAGCAGCAGCACGGCGGAGGCGGGAGGCTGGGGCACATCGTAGATGTCCCCCGCCGCCACCACCGCCTGCACGCCCCGGGACGCGCAGAGATCCACGATCTGCTCCAGGATATACCGCTGGTCCTCCAGCATGTCGAAGCCGTTGACCCGCTTGCCTAGGTGCAGGTCAGCCAAGTGAAGAAAGCGCATACGCCGCCTCCTTGTCTATGAAATGGGATGAACGGAAAAGGAAAAGTTCCAGCTCAGCGCCACAGCTTTTCCCAGGTTTTCAGCTCCATGGTCACGCCGGGCAGGGCCTCCACGGTCTCCACCCCGGCGGGCCGGAAGCCACGCTTCTTGCAGAAGGCCTCCGCCTGCAGGTCCCGGGCCCAGACTTTCATGAACACCCGGGTGCGGCCGTCGCCCTCGGCCAGGCGCTGGGCGTAGGTCAGCACCCCGCGGCCGATGCCCCGGCCCCGCACGTCCTCGCAGAGATACAGCCGGGAAATGCACATGCCCCCCACGGGGGACAAATCCAGGGCAAAATAGCCTACCTCCCGGCTGCCCAGGTAGATGAGAAAATAGTTGACCCCGTCCCGGATCTCATCCTCGGTCAGGTCCTCGTTCTGGTAGGTCTCGGCCAGCAGAAGGCCGTTCTTGCCCCCCAGCTTGCGGTAGACATTGGGAAAGATCTCCCGGGCCAGCTCGGCCACGCGGGCGATATAACGGGCTTTGGTCACCTGTTTGTAGCTCGGATTCATAGGGAAACTCCTTTTCAATGAATGGGTGGAACAATGGGTGGATCACTGGACGGTCACCGACACCTGTGCGGGCATGCAGGCCGCCCAGTCTCCCTCCCGGGAAAGTCGGCCGAAGCCCTCGCACAGATGGTCGGGGCAGGGGCTGTCCACAAAGGCGATGGTGCCGTCCCGCACCTGCAGATGGACGGTATAGCCGTTGCTGTCCAGGTCATAGTCGGCATCCTTGTCCAGGGGGACTTCCATGGTCTTTTGGGGATCGCCGTACTGGATGAGGGCGGTGCGCCCCGTGCCGCCCCGGGTGAAGAAATAGAGCAGGGCGGCCAGCAGCACCACCACGCCCACAAAGACAAGGGTGCCCCGCCGCGGGCCGGAAAAAAACTTGTGCATCAGAACCTCCTGGGGAATATGCGGGGGAGATCAGTCGGGGTCAAAGCCGAGGGTGAGGGTCTTGCCGTCAAAGCCTGCCTCCGCCCCGGCAAAGAACTGCCGGGCCGCCGCCAGGCCGGGCTCCGTGTCGGTGACGGCGGCGCTGTAATGGGTCAGCCACAGCCGCCGGACCCCGGCCTCCGCCGCCAGCCGCCCCACTTCGGGGCAGGTGGAATGGCCGTACAGCCGGGCCTTGTCCGTAAAATCGGCGGTGGGGTAGGTGGAGTCCATGCAGAGGAGATCCGCCTCCCGGGCGGCCTCTGAGAGGGCGTCGCAGGGGCCGGTGTCGGTGGCGTAGACCACCCGCAGCCCCCGCCGTGCCGGGCCCAGCACCTGGTCGGGGGAAAAGCCCTCCGCCGCCCGCCCGGCCTGAAGCTCCCGCCACAGCCGGACGGGGATGCCCAGCGCCCGGGCGCGGTCGGGGTCAAAGCGGCCTGCCCGGGGCAGGGTGAAAGCATACCCGCAGCAGGGGGCGCGGTGTTCCAGCGTAAAGGCGGTGACCGTCCCGCCCAGCACCGGCAGAGGCCCTGCCTGGGGAGCGTCCTCGGCCAGACGGAGGGCAAAGGGCAATGGTCCCGCCACCGCCAGAAAGGCCTGTACCAGCGCCGTCAGCCCCGGCGGCCCCGCCATGAGCACCGGCTCGGTGCGGCCCAGGGCGGCCATGGTCTGCCACAGCCCCGGCAGGCCGAAGATGTGGTCCCCGTGGTAGTGGGTCAGCAGGATGGCGTCCACCTTGTACAGGCTGACGCCCCAGCGCCGGGCCGCCGTCTGGGTGCCCTCGCCGCAGTCGATGAGCAGGCTGCGCCCGGCCACCGTCAGGGCCAGACTGGCCAGCGCCCGGTCGGGCAGGGGGCGGGTGCCGCCGCAGCCCAGCAGTGTGGCAGTGAGCATGATGGTCTCCTTTCCGGATGGTCCGGGCGGCAGGACTGCCAAATCCCGGGACGCTGCCGCGTCTGTATTGGTATAGTACCCTATTATAGCACCCGGATGCCATAGGGAAAAGTACGCCCCGCACTTGCAAAAAACGGGGCGGGATGCTATGGTATTGGTACGTATAGTTTTATAAAATTCCACGTTATAACGTGTGAAAACGGACGTCAAACACAACGGAGGGTAGAAACCATGGCAAGACGACACAAGATGTGCCTTTTGGGGCTTTTGACCGCGCTGGTGCTGATGCTGTGCGGATGCAGCGCATCCGACCTGCATCTGCCCGAGCAGGTGGATCTGTTTGTGGGGGACAGCTTCCCCCTGGCCTCGGCGGTGGAGTGGGACGGGGAGACGGATGCCGCCTCCGCCGCCCTGCTGCTGACAGCGGCAGAGGACAACGGCATCACCGTCTCCTTTGCCAGTGCCGACCCGGGCATTGCCATGGTGGACGGCCAGGGCATCATCCAGGCCGCTGCCCCCGGCGAGACGACGGTGACGGTATCCTGCCCGGCCTTCGGGTATGAGGCTCAGGTGGCGGTGACGGTGTCGGAGCCCCTGGGCGGACTGTACATGGAGAGCACTCTGGACCTTCAGCCGGGACAGACGGGCAGCCTCAACCCCATGCTGCCCGGCGGCGACCTGTCCCAGGTGCGGTATGCGGTGGCTGACCCGGCGGTAGCGTCGGTGGATGCCGACGGCACCGTCACCGCCCTGGCAGAGGGCATCACCGCCATCACCGCCACGGTGGAGGGCAGCTCCCTCACCGCAGAATGTGAAGTGGTGGTGGGTACCCCGGTGCAGGGGGTGCAGGTCTCCCGCCCGGCGGCGCAGCTGGACCCGGGCCAGACAATGGTGCTGAGCGCCCGGGTGTGGCCGGACAAGAATGTGGCCGTCCGCTGGTCCACCACTGACCCGGCGGTGGCCACGGTGGACGAGAACGGCAAGGTGACCGCCCTGACCCCCGGCACGGCGGAGATCGTGGCGGAAGTGTCCGGCATGCGTGCGTCCTGCACCCTGACCGTCACCGGGGCCGCTACGGCGGAAACGGCTACGGCGGAGACCGCCGCTGCCAAGACCGCTGCCCCCACCACGCCTGAAAATGCCACCCCCGAAAGTGCTGCTCCTGAGACTGCCACGGCGGAAACGGCCATCCCGGAATCCGCCGCCGCGCCGGAGACATCCCGGCCCATGACCCCGGAGACGGCAACGTCCGAACCTGCGGCCGCCACAGGGGAGACCGCGGAGGAAGATGCAGCACCCGCCGCCGCGGCCATGGAGACCGGGGAGACGGCGCAGCCC
>JAHZHS010000001.1:54705-56275 GCA_019420135.1 Oscillospiraceae bacterium
CTCATCCGATCAGGAGGGCGGCGGCTGGCTGGACTGGCTGCGGGATGCCTTTTCCCGGTTTTTCGGAGGCTGAGGCCGCCCGAAGGATAAAATCAATAAAAATAGTCGTAAATCTGTCGGAGATATGTTACAATAAGGAAAAGGCCCTTGCGGTCAGTAGACCGGCGTCTCCTTCTGGGACTGGGCATACTGCCGCGGGGTGATGTGATACTCCGCCCGGAACGCCCGGTAAAAGTTGGCGTAATCCCCGAAGCCGCAGTACTGGCAGACCTCGCTGGGGGCGACCCCGCTGCCCAGCAGCTGCTTGGCTATGAGCAGCCGCTTCTGCAAAATATAGCGGTGTACCGTTGTGCCCACCTGCCGGTCGAACTTGCGCAGCAGGTGGTATTTGCTGATGAAAAACCGGTCGGCCAGATCGTCCAGCGTCAGCGTCTCGTTGTAATGGGCGTTGATGTACTCCACCACCGCGTCCACCACCCGGTCGCAGGTGCAGGCGGGGGGCTGGGCCGCCGCCTCGGTGACCGCCTTGTTCAGGGCCACCAGCAGCGAGACCAGGCACCCCGTGGCCAGAAGATCGCTGCCGTACTCCTCCTGGCTGTGCAGGGTGCCCAGCGTCTCCAGCTGGCGGCGGAAGTCGGCGCTGCCCTGGGGGGAGGGCCGCAGCAGATTGCCGTGCCCCGGCTGGGAGGCGTCGAAACACCGGGTCAGGCTGGTCCTGGCGCTGGAAAGCCCCTCCAGATAATTGCGGGCCACCCACAGCACAATGCGCTCGTAGGGCTCGGCGTCGGTGGAAATGCGCGCCTGGTGCAGTTCCAGCGGGCTGATGAGCATGATGTCCCCCGGCCGCACCTGGTAGATGCGGTTTTCCACCGTGTAGGAGACCCGCCCCCGCAACAGCAGGTAGATCTCGTAAAAATCATGGTGATGCAGGGCAACTTCATTGAGGTAGGTGCTGCGGTAGCGGTACACCTCAAAATCCGGCGCGATCATCTCCTGCCGGGAAGTAAAGTCCTGAAAACTGGCACCCATCGCTGTATCGTCCTTTCTGCGGGATTGTCTGCCGTCAGCCGCCCTGGCCGACGGTCGGGAACGTTCCCCTCTATACATATATAGCATGACGCGGCAATTTTTACAAGGTATCAAGCAATCCAGTCAATTTGAATTGTAAAAATAATGGCGTATACTGTGCATTGCAGGGCGAGAAAAAGAGAAACTGCGCCCCGCAGTCAGCCTTTTGGTAAAACAAGGGCACACAGCCGTCCGGGAGGCCCGGCGCGGCAGCCCTTCAATTTGGATAAGGAGAGATTTTGCCATGAAGATGAATGCTGCATCCCTGCAGGACAAAGCCGGCTGGCAGGCCGTCAACGTCACCCTGCCTGCCTTCGACCACGCCGCCATGACCGCCGCCACCAAGGAACACCCCATCTGGGTCCACTTTGGCGCGGGCAACATTTTCCGTGGATTTATCGCTGCCCTGCAGCAGAAACTGCTCAACCAGGGCCTGGCCGACAAGGGCATCATCGCAGCCGATACCTTCGACTACGACATCATCGACAAGATCTACACCCCC
>JAHZHS010000010.1:0-17833 GCA_019420135.1 Oscillospiraceae bacterium
GAGGTGCACCTTCAGCTCATGGGCGAGGTGCAGATGGAAATTCTGCAAAGCCTGCTGAAACGCCGCTTCGGGCTGGAAGTCACCTTCGATGAGGGCGGCATCCTGTATAAAGAGACCATCAACACCCGGGTGGAGGGGGTAGGCCACTATGAGCCCCTGCGCCACTACGCCGAGGTGCATCTGCTGCTGGAACCGGGCGAGCCGGGCAGCGGCATCCGGTTGGATTCTTCCTGCCGGGAGGATACCCTGGCCGCCAACTGGCAGCGGCTGATCCTCACCCATCTGGCCGAGAAAACCCACCTGGGCCCCCTGACCGGTGCGCCGCTGACCGATGTGCACATCACCCTGGCCTCCGGCCGGGCCCACCCCAAGCACACCGAGGGCGGGGACTTCCGCCAGGCCACCTACCGGGCGGTGCGGCAGGGCCTGTGCACTGCCCAGGCGGCGGGAGGCTGCGTGCTGCTGGAACCCTGGTACGAGTTCAGACTCCGCCTGCCCCAGGAGAACGTGGGCCGCGCCCTGGCCGATATGCCCCGCCTCTGTGCCGAGTTCGAGGCGCCGCTCTCGGAAGGGGAGACGGCGGTGCTCTCGGGCAAAGCGCCGGTGTCGGAACTGCGGGGCTATGCCCGGGAGGTGGCGGCCTACACCCGGGGCCGGGGCCAGCTGACCTGCCTGCCCTGCGGCTACGCGCCCTGCCACAATTCGGAGGAGGTCATCGCTGCGGCGGGCTACGATGCCGACGCCGATACCGACAACACCGCCGACTCGGTGTTCTGCTCCCACGGGGCGGGGTACAACGTTCATTGGGACGAGGTCCCCAGCCATATGCACCTGCCCAGTGTGCTGGACCGGGATACCCGCAGCGCCCGGAGCATGGCCCAGGAGGGGGACCGCAGCGCCCGGGCCGCCCGGGCGGCGGCCTACCGGGGTACCCTGGCCGAGGACAAGGAGCTCATGGCTATTTTTGAGCGCACCTACGGCCCCATCCGCCGGGACCCCCGCCAGGCCATGCGCCCGGTGAAAAAGCAGTCCCCCGCCCCGGCGGCCCCCCGTACCCCCGCCGCGCCCCGTCCCGAGGGCCCCGAGCATCTTCTGGTGGCCGGCTACAACGTGACTTTTGCCTGGGATGACCTCCAGGCCCTGGCCGCCGACAATCTGGACGCCGCCCGCCGCAAGCTGATGGACATTCTGTGCAACTATGCGGGCTACCGCAAATGTGTGCCCATTCTGGTGTTCGACGCCTACAAGGTCAAGGGCGGCAGCCGGGAGGTGGAAAAATACCACAACCTCTATGTCGTCTACACCAAGGAGGCCGAGACCGCCGACATGTATATTGAAAAGACCACCCATGAGATCGCCAAACAGTACCGCACCCGGGTGGTCTCCTCCGACGGGGCCGAGCAGCTCATCATTCTGGGCAACGGTGCCCTGCGGGTGTCCTCCAAGGCATTCCGGGAGGAGGTCCGGGCCGTGGAAGCGGAGATCCGGGAATTTCTGACCCAGTAAACCGCATACAGACAAAACAAAACCGCAGAGCCGGGCAGGCCCTGCGGTTTTTGTTTGCAAGAGGCGTTATTTCTCCTTGTGGATGCGGACCACCAGCCCGGACAGGGCCAGCAGGCCGATGAGGTTGGGAATGACCATCAGGCCGTTGAAGAAGTCGGACAGCTCCCAGACCAGGTCCACCTTGAGGGCGGAGCCCACCAGCACAAAGAGGACGACGATGACGCTGTACACCGGCAGCATCTTTTTGCCGAACAGCGCCTTGAAGTTGACCTCGCCGAAGAAGTACCATCCGATGATGGTGGAGAAGGCGAAGAACAGCATGCAGATGGCGATGAAGATGTCGCCGAAAGCGCCGAAGGACTGGTTGAAGGCCCCCTGGGTCAGGGCGGTGCCCTGCAGACCGGTGGGGATGAGCCCGGAGGTGATGACCACCAGGGCGGTGAGGGTCAGGATGACGAAGGTGTCGAAGAAGACGCCGATCATGGCGATAACGCCCTGGTCCTGGGGGTGTTCCACCTTGGCGAGGGCGTGAGCGTGGGGGGTGGAGCCCATGCCGGCCTCGTTGGAGAAGAGGCCGCGGGCCACGCCGTAGCGCATGGCCTCCCGCACCGTCACGCCCGCAATGCCGCCGGCGATGGCCTGGGGTTCAAAGGCCAGCACAAAGATCTGGGCAAAGGCGTTGGGGATGAGATTCCAGCGCATGACCAGAATGACGAGGCAGCCCACGATGTAAAAGACGGCCATGATGGGGACCAGCTTTTCGGTGACGAACGCCAGGCGCTTGACGCCGCCCAGGAAGATGAAGGCCGCAATGATGGCCACGACCACGCCCACAGCCAGCTTGTTGACGCCGAAGGCGTTGTGGAAGGCATCGCTGATGGAGTTGGACTGGACCATGTTGCCCATGAAGCCCAGGGCCAGCACGATGGCCACCGAGAAGAAGCCGGCCAGGAACTTGCCGAACTTGCCCTTGAAGGCGGCGCGGATGTAGTAGGCGGGGCCGCCGGTGACCTGGCCGTCCACGGTGGTCTTGAAGGTCTGGGCCAGGATAGCCTCGGCGTAGATGGTGGCCATGCCGAAGAAAGCGGATACCCACATCCAGAAGATGGCGCCCGGGCCGCCGCCGGCCAGGGCGGTGGCGCAGCCGGTGATGTTGCCGGTGCCCACCTGGGCGGCCACAGCGGTGGTCAGCGCCTGGAAGGAACTCATGCCGTCCTTGCCGGCCTCCTTGCCGTGGAGGCTGAACTCCCCGAACATGCCCCGCAGCCCGTGCCCGAACTTGAAGATCTGCACAAAGCCCAGCCGGATGGTAAAGTAGATGCCGGTGCCGCACAAAAGGAACAACAGCAGGTTGTTCCACAAAAAGTCGCTGGCCGCATGGACCAGCAGGGTGAACTCTTCCATATTTCCCACTCACTTTCTGGTTTTCTGCCCTCGCCGCACCGCAGCGGAAAAGGCGGCCGCCGCTGCCGGATACATCCCCGCCAGCGGCGCGTCGAAACATAGCGTACCATGTTTCTTTGATAAAGTCAAGTGTACGCGAACCACGCACAGGCTCCCTTGCAAAGACAGGCATGGTATGATATCATCAGAAAAACGATGGAAGTCAACCAAAAAGTCACAGGGAGGCGCGAAATTATGAAAAGCATCAAACCCGGCCGGGGACCTTCTGCCATGGAGGCGGTCTTCGGCGTTTTCGGTATTCTGTTCGGTGTGTTCTGGACGGTGCTGGCGGCTTCCATGACCCAGGGCGCCGGCATCATCGGCATCATTTTCCCGCTGTTCGGCGTGGGGTTCGTGGTCCTCGGGGTGGTGCGCACCGCCTACTCGCTGCGCAATGCCTTCGGGGAAAACCGCAACTCGGAGTACGACATCACCGACGACGGGGAGGAGCCGGACCCCTTCGATCCCCGCAATGCCCACCGGGAGGACATGTACCGGGACAACGCCGCCCGGTCTGCACCGTATGGCGCAGGCTCCTCCGCTCCGGCGGGAGGCTTCTGCCCCTACTGCGGCGCGCCGGTGGAGGGCGACTACCAGTTCTGCCGCCGTTGCGGCAAAAAGCTGTCCTGACCGGGACAGGCTGCCAGACAAAATCAGAAAGACCGCCCCGCCGGATGAAAACGCCCGGCGGGGCGGTCTTTGCGGTTTTTGGAGCAGCAACTGGGATCAGCCCGTACCGGCGTCCTCGAACTGGGCGCGGTAGAGGGCGCAGTAGGCGCCGCCCTTGGCCAGCAGTTCGGCATGGGTGCCCTGCTCAGCCACGCAGCCGTTCTGCAAAAGCAGGATCTGGTCGGCGTTCTGGATGGTGGACAGCCGGTGGGCGATGACAAAGCAGGTGCGGCCCTGCATGAGGGTGAGCATGGCCTTCTGGATGCGCTGCTCGGTGCCGGTGTCCACGTTGGAGGTGGCCTCGTCCAGGATCAGCATGGGGGCGTCCAGCAGCATGGCCCGGGCGATGGTCAGCAGCTGGCGCTGGCCCTTGGAGATGTTGGCGCCGCCGTCCTGCAACACCGTGTCGTAGCCCTGGGGCAGAGACAGAATGAACCGGTGGATGTGGGCAGCCCGGGCGGCCTCCATGACCTCCTGCCGGGTGACGCCCGGCTTGCCGTAGGCGAGGTTTTCGTAGATGGTGCCGGTGAACAGCCAGGTGTCCTGCAGCACCATGGAATAGGCCTGCCGCAGGCTGGCCCGGGTCAGATGCCGGATGTCATGCCCGTCCACCGTGATGATGCCCCGGTTGGGGTCGTAGAACCGCATGAGCAGGTTGATGATGGTGGTCTTGCCGGCGCCTGTGGGGCCGACCACCGCCACCGTCTGGCCGGGCCGGGCGTTCAGGCTGAGACCCTGCAGTACCGGTGCGTCGGGGGAGTAGCCGAAGTCGATGTCCCGCAGGGTGACCTCTCCCCGGACGGCAGCCGGGTCCAGCGTTTCGGCATCGGGGGCATCGGGGGTTTCCTCCGGCTCATCCAGCAGAAGAAACACCCGCTCGGCTGCCGCCAGGGTGGACTGCAGCTCGCTGAACAGATTGGCGAACTCGTTGATGGGGCCGGAAAATTTGCGGGAATACAGCACAAAGGAGGACACGCTGCCCAGAGAAATCCATCCCGCCATATAGAGCACCGCGCCCAGCGTGCTGACCAGCGCCAGGGACAGGTTGTTGATGAATCCCACCGAGGGCCCCGTCATGCTGGCAAAGCAGTCTGCGCGGTAGTTGGCCTGGCAGGCGTCGGTGTTTTTCTCATCGAAGCGGTCGAGAAACACCTTGCCCCGGCCGTAGGCGCGGATGGTTTCCAGGCCGCCGGTCATCTCCTCGGCATAGCCGTTCAGCTCGCCCAGGGCTATCGACCGGTCCCGGTAGAGGGGGCGGACCTTTCTGGCCCGGTAGCGGGTGAACAGGACCGAAGCCGGGATGGTGAGGAGAAAGGGCAGAAACAACAGGGGCGAGATACTCAGCATCATGAAAAAGGAACCGACCACCGTCAGCAGATTGGCCATCATCTGGATCAGGTCAGTGGACAGCATGGTGCTGATGGTGTCGATGTCGTAGGACAGTACGCTCAGGGCATCGCCGATGGCGTGGCTGTCATAAAAGCGGACGGGCAGCCGCATGAGATGCTCAAACACATCCCGGCGCAGCCGGTAGACCACGTCCCGGGCGATGCGGACCATGAGGGTGGCCAGCAGATAACTCAGCGCCGCCGACAGCAGATAGGCGACGAGCATCCATTTGGCATAGTAAAATACCGCGTCAAAGTCCACCTGGCCCTGGCCGGGGCGCAGGGCATCCACGGCGTAGCCGCTGAGTTTGGGCCCCACCAGCGCCAGCAGATTGCTGGCAATGCTGATGAGGATGGCCAGCGCCAGCAGACGGCGGCAGCCGGCCAGATAGTGCCACAGCCGCCGCAGAATGACCCCGGCGCTCTGCTTGGGCCGCTCGAAGGACTTGCTGGGACCGCCGTGACCGCCCAGGCCTTTGCTTTCTCTCATGTCATTCCACCTCCCCCATCTGAGCCTCGGCAATGGCGCGGTAGGCCGGACAGCTCTGCATCAGGTCCTCGTGGCGTCCCTGGCCGATGACGCTGCCCTCCTCCAGCACCAGGATGAGATCGGCGTGCCGGATGGCGCTGACCCGCTGGGCCACGATTACCTTGGTCACGCCGGCAAATTCCCGGGCCAGCGCCCGCCGCAGTGCCGCGTCGGTCTTGTAGTCCAGGGCAGAGGAACTGTCGTCCAGGACGAGGATTTCCGGTTTGCCCGCCATGGCCCGGGAGAGCAGCACCCGCTGCTTCTGCCCGCCGGAAAGGTCGGAGCCCCGGGCCGCGATGTGCCCGTCCAGCCCGCCGGGGCGGGTCTCAATAAATTCTGCCTGGGCATTTTTGGCGGCGCGGAGCATGGCCTCCCGGTCAAGGCCGCGGCCGAAGTCGATATTGTCGGCCAGCGTCCCGGCAAAGAGAAAATCGTTCTGGAACACGACGCCGAACAGTTTGTGCAGTTCCTGGGAGGGAATGCTGCGCAGATCCCGGCCGTGGATCAGGATGCGCCCGGCGTCGGGGTCATAGGCCCGCAGCAGCAGCCGCAGCAGGGTGGATTTGCCGCAACCGGTGGGGCCGATGATGCCCAGCGTCTGGCCGGTCTGGAGAGAAAAACTGATGTTGTACAGATCCTTTTCCGCTTTGCCATAGGAAAAGCTGACCCCGTCGAAGGTGATGTGGGCATCGTCCTCCGCGTCGGGGATAGGCTGCACCAGCATGTCATCCGGAGCCTGCAGGACCTCGGCGACCCGGCGGCCGCTGGCAATGCCCTTGGACAGCATGACAAAAATGCGGGAAACCGCCATCAGGGCATTGAGGATCATGGTGAAATAGCTCAGAAAGGCGATGATGGCACCCGGCTGGCTGGCGCCTGCGTTGACCCGCAGGGCACCCACCACCACCACGCCGGTCAGCCCGGCATTGAGGATGGCGTTGATGAGGGGGTTGGTGGCGTTCATGAGAAGACCGGCCCGGTATTCCCGGCTGGCGGTTTCCCGGTTGGCCTCGTCAAAGCGGCCGGCCTCGTATCCGGTCTTGGACAATGCCTGGATGACCCGGATTCCCGCCATGCTCTCCTTGGCGCGGCGGACCATGCCGTCTACGGCGGTCTGGGTGTCGGTGTACAGCCGGATTCCCCGGCGGGACAACGCCCAGACCCCCGCCACCATAAAGGGAAGGGGCAGCACCAGCACACAGGCCAGCACAGGGTCGAGGAACAGTGTCATGGCCACGCCGCCCAGCAGCATGATGGGCGCGCGGACCGCCATGCGCTGCATGCGGTCGATCATCTCGTGGACGTGGTAAGTGTCCGACGTCAGTCGGGAGATGAGGGAGGGAGTGGTAAAGCCGTCCACCTGGGCGCTGGAAAGGCCCAGGACCCGGCGGAACAGATCAAACCGGATGCGCCGGGTGATCTGCCGGGAGATGCCGGTGGACATGCGGTTGGCGATGATGTTGAAGACAAGGCCCGCCGCAGCGCAGGCCACCATGCCGCCGCCCCACAGCAGAATGGCGTTCATCTGTTTTTGGGGAACGAGGTCGTCCAGAATGACCTGGAGCATCCAGGGCAGAAGCAGCTCGGCCAGGGTTCCCAGGATCTTGATGACCATTTCCAGGGCAATGCTGGCCCGGAACGGCATCAGGTAGGAGAAAATGCGTCTCATAAAATTCCTCCCCGGAACAGTGCGGCAGATCAGACGAGGGACTGGGCGCGGTCGGCCAGACGGGCCAGCAGCACATCCAGAGCCTCCCGCTCCTCATCGGTCATGCCCTCCAGCAGCAACGAGCGCCATTTCTGCCGCGCCATGCGCACGGCGGGCAGTACGGCCCGGGCCTTGTCGGTGGGATAGACCTCCACAGCCCGGCGGTCATCGGGGCTGCGGCGCCGGGTGACAAACCCGCTCTCCTCCAGGGAGGTCATCTGGCGGGTGACGCTGCTGCGGTTGACATGCAGCTCCCGGGCAATCTGATCCTGGGTGATGCCGGGCCGTGCGCAGATGATGGGAATATAGGAACTCTGGTAGGAGCTCAGCCCCGCATCCTGCAAGGCCGCATCGTGATAGAGATTGGAGCAGCGGGTGATGGTGCTGATGTAACGCATGGTGTGATATTCCACAGCGGTCCCTCCCTCAGATTGTTGCATGGTAAACTGTTGCGCGTGCAATTATTATGCGCGCAACAATTTGCTCTGTCAAGTCCCGGCCGGAGAAAAAGGGGAAATGGCGAAATCACTTCTCCCTTGACAGGCGGCGGGTGGCTGTGGTAAACTACTGGTGTTAGCAAAAGCTAACGAGCGCGAAGATTTGCCCGAACCCCCGGGCAGGCCGGAAAAAATGGAAATACTTCCGTTTTGGGTGGCCGGAATGTCTCCGCGCTGTTTTTTACAGGCATGGTTAGCATAGACTAATTATTTTATACACAACACGCGGCGGTGTAATTTGTGAGGTCTGCACAACCCCCGCGGACCAGGCGCGAATACCGGAAGAGAACAAGGTGGTCATGACTTGATTTTCTCCCGGCATCGTGCAAAAAAAGGAGGCTTTTATGCTGGAATCTTATCTTGTGGCCCACTGTGCGCCCACCCTGGCCAACATCAAGACGGCCAGCCTGTTCCGCTGTCCCTGCCCGGGCCCCGGTGAGCTGGAGCGCTGGCGGCAGGAGCTGGGTGGCAAGGGCATCGAGCTGACGGTGCTGCGGTGCGACGGCACCCATGTCCTGGTCTACGTCTACCGCCCTGCCCGGCTGCGGGCGGACCTCGGCCGTCCCGGGGCGGGGAGCATCCTGCGTCCCTACGGATATACCGGCACCGACCCGGAAGCCGCCCTGCACCGTCTGCGCCAGCGGCTGGCGGACGGCGGAGACTTTCCCCATGAGATCGGGGTGTTTCTGGGCTATCCCCTGGGGGATGTGGCGGGATTCATCCGGCATGGGGGCAAAAATTGCCGCTGCATGGGCTGCTGGAAAGTCTACTGCAATGAGTGCGAGGCCCGGCGCACCTTTGCCCGCCTGAAAAAGTGCAGCGAGATCTACGGCAGACTGTGGCGGCAGGGCCGCACCGTCTCCCAGCTCACCGTGGCGGCCTGAACCGAAAACAACCCAAAGACGGCGAGGTCCGGACAAGGCGAACAGCCCCGGACCCCGCCGTTCTGCGTGTTTTGGGGGAGGGGAAAAAGCGGATACAAATCGGACGAATTTGGCCGTATAATAAAAGGTGAAAAAGACCATTCCGGAAAGTGAGGATCCCGCCGTGAAACCCATTCTCATTGTGGATGACGAGGAAGCCATCGTCAGCCTCATCAAGCGCACCCTGACGGATGCGGGTTACCCCTGTGTGGGGGTGACCAGCGGCGTGGAGGCCGCCGACCTGCTGGAAGAGAAGCACTTTGACCTGGTGGTGCTGGACGTCATGATGCCGGAGGTGGACGGCTACGATCTTTTGCGGTACATTCTGCCCACCGGCACTCCCACCATCTTTCTGACCGCCAAGGGGGCCCTGGCCGACCGGGTGCGGGGATTGCAGATGGGGGCGGACGACTACATTGTCAAGCCCTTTGAGCCCGCCGAGCTGGTAGCCCGGGTGGAGAGCGTGCTGCGCCGGGCCGGGCGGGGGACGGTGAGCTTCACGGCCTGGGATGTGCGGGTGGATACCGCCGCCTGCCGGGTGACCAGAGGCGACCAGCCTGTGGCCCTGACGCCCAAGGAGTACGATCTGCTCATGCTGCTGCTGCGCAACCGGGGGAGCGTGCTCTACCGGGATTACCTTTATGAGACCATCTGGGGGGAGGAGGAAATGCTGGACAACACCCGCACCCTGGACACCCATATCCAGCGCCTGCGCAAAAAGCTGGGCTGGGAGACAAAGATCACTACCATCCACCGGGTGGGCTACCGACTGGAGGGGGAGGACAGATGAGAGGAAATCGCGTTCCGGGACTGGCGATGACGCTGGGGCTGCTGCTTGCCCTGTCCGCCTGCACGGCGGGAGGAAAGGCAACCTCTTCTACCGTCCCCACCGCCCCCGCCGGAACCGCTGAGACTGCCGGTACAGGGGGGTCGGCAGCCGCCCCGGAGGAGACCCCCGCCCCGGTGGGCTCCCTGCACATGGTCTGGGCGGGCAGCGATACCCCCAGCGCCTCCGACGGGCAGCTGTATGAAACGGCTTCCACCTATCTCTATGATCCCCGCTGCCTCACCGCCGTGGATCTGGAAACGGGAGTACAGCGGATGCTTTGCACCAAAAACGGCTGCTCCCATGACAGCTCCGACTGTGACGCCTGGATCTGTGAGGCGGGGCTGAGCCTGGCCCAGTGCGGCGGCTTTGCGGAGGACGGCAGGCTCTACCGGGTCTGCGCCACCGACCCCCACCACGGCCTGGGCGGGGCGATGCTCTCCCGGGTGGAGGTCAGCAATCCGGACGGCAGCGGCCGCACCCTGCTGTGTGAGGATTTTGTCCCCGACGGCAGCTGCATCGACATCACCTGGCTGGCGGACGAAACCGCCCTCTACGCCTGCATCCAGTCCAACCCCGGAGTGAATGAGAAAGGGGAGACCAAGAACCGGTTCACGGTAGAGCGCATCCCCAAAACGCCGGGCAGCCCGGCGGAGCTGCTCTACCAGTGGCAGAGCACCCGCACCGGCAATATGGCCGAGAGCCTGCAGGTGGCGGGTGTCAGCGGCGGGCAGCTGCTGGTGACGCTGACCGAGCTTCCCGCCGAGCACACCGGCAGCCTGGCCGGGGACTATGCCGCCAGCACCACGACGCTGCACGTCCTGGACCTGAACACCTGCACCCTGGGAGACTCCCTGGACAGTTGGACGGTGGACAGCAGCCTTTCCCTGCAACAGATGACCAGCGGTCTGCTGTGGACCATTGACGGGGAGGGCAGCCTTGCCGCCGTGGACCCCCTCACCGGGCAGACGGTGGAACGCTGTCCCGGCATCTGGCCGGAGGGCATGGAGCCGAGAGGCGTTTTCGGGCTGTACGGCCGCCGCCTGGTGGTGGACGGCTATGACCAGGCCAACGACCGGGAACACCGGTACGTCTTTGACCTGGATACCGGCACCCTGCAGCGGGAACTGCCCGCCACCTGGTACAAGGAGGCAACCAAACCCCGGCTGCCCGCCCTCATGGCCGATGACGGGGAACACCTGATGCTCAAGGTGGAGGAACGCCCCGTCACCCGCACCACGGTGGGACAGGACGGGGCGGTGGTACAGTATCCCTCCAGCGACTCGGTCTTTGGGGTCATCCCGGCGGAGGACTACCTGGACGGCAGCGAGGACTGGACTACCTGCACCCTGCTGCCCGCTGAGGAAAACTGACGCAAATCCGACGCATTCCGGCCGCGGCACGGACGAATTTCCGCCGCAGGGCCGACACATTCCCGGGATACCATAAGGGCAAAGGAGGGACCCCGGATGAAACCATGGACCAGAAAGACCCCCGCCGTTCAGGCCGCCTGCCTGATGATGACCTTTTGCCTGACCTTCGGCCTTGCCGGCTGCGGGGCGCAGACACCGAAAGACTCTCAACCGACCGCCTCCGGCGCTGAAACTGCGGAACCAGCCGGCGGTGCTTCCCAAACCCCGGATACGGCCCAAGGGGAGATCCGCATCCTCACAAGCGGCCTTCTCCATGCTTCGGCAGGGGAGGAGGGTTTCTACCTGCCCCAGGTGGCGGGGGATGTAGTGCTGGGCACGGTGGTGGACTTTGTCACCGGGGAGCAGCGGGTGCTTTGCGACATACCCGGCTGCACCCATGACAGCCCTGACTGCGGGGCCTGGTTGCGCAGCGCCGGGGAGCTGGGAGACCAGGCGGCCGACAGCTGCGCTCTGCTCCGGGACGGTGACACTCTGCTCTGGCTGGTCTTTGACGACCCGGTTACGGAGGGGGAGAGCTACGCCGACCTCAGTGCCCCCGACGGCAGCGGCCGCACCCGGCTGGCGGACAGCCTGCCGGCACTCTGCCCGTCCTGGTCCAACTGGCCCAACGGCTTTTTCTCGGACGGGGAAAGCTGGTACTTCCTCACCTCCCGGGACGGTTCCGACGCCTTTCTGAGCCGCCTGGACCCGGACACCGGTGTCCTCACCACCACTGAACTGGAGGGCGGTAGCCCCGGCACCCTGATCGGCACCGACGGCGGCAGCGTCCTCTTCTGGCAGGAACGCCCCGACGGTTCCCGGCAGCTGCTGGCCCTGGACCCGGCTGCCGCCCGGGTGGAGGCGCGGGACAGCTGGCTGTCCGGCTCCGAGGTGCTGGTGGCCGCCGCCCGGGACGGCACCCTTTATGGGGTGGTACGCCAGGGGGAAAACCTTCTCCTGCAGGCGGGCCCGGCGGACGCCGACCCCGGGACCATCGCGGAACTGCCTGCCTCCCCCGACGGCGCCCGGGCCGTGGCGGCCTCCCTGACCGGCCCCTTTGAAGATACCCTGATGGTGGACCTCCACTTCCCCAACGCCGATGACGGGGCCTCCACCCCAGCCCTGCGCTGCGGGGTGGAGCTGGACACCGGCGCCTGCCATACCCTGGAAGCTACCTGGCAGACCGACAACAGCCCGGAGCCGCCGCTTCTGCTGGCGGCGGGAGAGGATACTCTCTGGCTGGCCGTGAGCCACAGCCCCACGGAAAGTGTCACGGTGGACCCGGCAGGCACGCCCTCCCGCCAGGAGACCAGCACTGCCCAGACGGCGCTGGCCCGGGCCGCCGACTACCTGACCGGCAGCGGCGAGACCCGCCCGGTCACCACGCTGACCGGGAAATTCACCGCCCACATTCCCCATTGAGCCCAACCCCATAACGAAAGGAGTGCCCCGGCCATGAAGTTCTCCACCAAGCTCAGCCTGAGCTTTGCGGCCCTGCTGGCAGCCGCCCTGTGTGCGGTGGGCCTTGCCATGGTGGGCCGCAGCTTTGCCGACGGCCTGGCCTCGGCGGAACAGACTTTCAGCGCCCGGCAGTACACCGAAAAATATTCCATCGAGAGCACTATTCTCAGTCAGACCGGGTCCCCCGGAGGCGTCTACACCACCTCCTCCATGAGCAGTGCGGTGCAGAGCCTGGCCGAGCAGACCCCCGGCAGCTCTATGGCCCTCTATCTGGACGACCGCAACAGTGTTTATTCCAACCTGCCCCGGGGCATCTCCCGAACCGACCAGCTGGCGGCGCTGGAGGACGGGACCGGGCAAAGCAGCTATCTCCGTGCGGAGGGGCAGACCTGGCTGCTTCTGACCGTGCCCCTCAACATCCCCGGGGTGGATGCAGTGCTGCTCAGTGCCTATGATGTGACCGGCGTCTTTGCCAGCCGGGATGCCCAGCTGACCGCCTGGTTGGTGGCGGCGGTGGTGGTGCTGGCGGCGGGGGCCGGGGCGGCAGGAGCCGTCAGCCGGTCGCTGACCCGCCCCCTGACCCGGCTGCAGAGCGCCAGCAGCCGCATTGCGGCGGGGGACTACACCCAGCGCACCCAGGTCTCCACCGACGACGAGATCGGCGCTCTCAGCCGCAGCTTTGACGAGATGGCCGGAGCGGTGGAAAGCCGCATCGCCGCCCTGGATCAGAACGTCCGCCAGCAGAAGGATTTTATTGCAGCCTTTACCCACGAGATCAAGACCCCTATGACCAGCATGCTGGGCTATGCCGACCTCATGCGGGCCAGGCCCCAGAGCGCCGAGACCCAGCGGGAAGCCGCGGGTTATATCTTCCGGGAGACCCACCGTCTGGAGGAACTCAGCCGCAAACTGCTGGCCCTCATGGGCCTGGAAAACCTTTCCGACGGGGAGGAGAGCGCCATCCGCAAGGCACCCGTCACCGACCGGGCCCTCTTTGCCCGGCTGGACCGGGCCATGCAGACCGCCGCCCCGGACGCCGTGCCCATCCGCTGGCAGCCGGGAAACTGCACCGTGCTGGCCGACGCCGCCCTGCTGGACGATCTGCTGCGCAACCTCATTCTCAACGCCCGCCGTGCCTGTGCGGGCAAACCCGATGGCCGCGTCACCGTATCCTGCCGGGCCGAGGGAAATGATGCCGTCTTTGCGGTGCAGGATAACGGCTGCGGTATTCCGGCGGAGGATCTGCCCCGGGTGGTGGAGCCCTTTTACATGGTGGACAAGTCCCGGGCAAGGGCAGGGGGCGGCAGCGGCATCGGGCTGACCCTCTGCCAGCGCATTGCCGAGCTCCACGGCAGCCGCCTGGAATTTGCCAGCACGGTGGGGCAAGGAACTACCGTTTCCCTGCGCCTGCCCCTGCAGCCTGACCCACAGCGAGAGGAGACTGACCATGCGCCTGCATGAGACAAAATGGATGAGCCGGTTTGCGGCACTGGAACCAAAATCACGCCGGGCAGTGATCCTCTGCGGGGCGGCGGTGGTGCTGTGCCTGGTGCTGCCTTTGGGGGTGTTTGCCCTGTGGGACGGCCTGCTGCTGGGCAATCCCCGACCCCGTCCCGATCCCGAGGGCACCCAGCCACTCTCCGACGCAGGGCGGCAGAACACCACCGCCTGCCTGCTGTATGACTGCGCCCATCTTCTGGGCATCGACCCGGCCCGGAGCAGCATCTATGACGGCTGGACCGAACAGCCCCTGGACGGGGCCGACCTGGAAGCGGCCCAAACCCGCTGCCGGACGGTGGTGGCAGAGGCGGGGGAGCTGGGCCTGCTGGAGTCCCGGCAGACGGAGGAGATTCTTGCCCTCTTTGATGACAGTGCCTACACCCTGACGGCGGCCACCGCCCCGGCGGGCCTCACTGCCTATACCCTGAGTTATACCGGACGCCCGGCGGAACTGGCGGAAGCCCCGGCGGACGCCGCCACCCCCGAAACGGCCGCCGCCCCCGAGACCGCCGAGCCTTCCCGCTCGGTCTGGCTTTCCATGACGCTGACGGCGGAGGGCACCCCTCTGGCCCTGAGCTGGCAGGACAGCCGGGCCCCCTGGGGCGCCCAACTGCCGGAGGACGCCCTGGACGGGGCCCTCACCCTGATGGGGGTGGAGGACTTTCCCGACTGGCAGCTGCTGGACTGGTCCGACCGCCTGCCCGATGCGGGACAGTGTGCCTACTCGCCCCAGGCCCAGCTGTATGTCAGCGTCAACCGCAACAGCGGCCTGAGCATCACCGCCGCCAGCATGACGGAGGAGGAACTGGCCGGCATCTACGGGGAGGAGGATTCCCAATGAAACGACCCATCGTTACCCTTTTGTGCACTCTGACGGCTGCGGCGCTGCTGGCGGGCTGCGGCCCGGACACCGACGCCGTTCCCGCCGTCCCTGAATCCGACCCCACAGCCACGGGTGAGAGTACCCCTTCCGCCGCACCTTCCGGCACGGATGCCCCGGCAGAACAGAAGCCAGCTCTGCGCCCCCTGACCCAGGGAGCGGACAGCGCTTACTATACCTTCGGCCAGGGGCAGGGGGAGGACGGGATGCACCTGATCCTCTATGCCATCGACTATGACAAACAGCAGGCCGCACCCGTCTGCACCCAAGCGGGATGCAGCCACGATACCCCCGACTGTGAGGCCTGGCTGCCCGACCAGAACTACCGCACCATCGGCTCCGACGGGCAGGAGGTGTTCACCCTCTGCACCGTGGTGGGCAGCGACGATGCCTATCTGGAAAGCGCCTCTCTCTCGGGCGGCGGCGTGCAGAAGCTGGCCACCCTCCCGGTGCGGGAGGGCCAGGTCTTTGACTGGACCCTGGGAGCGGTGGACGACGAGCAGGTCTGCCTGGGGGCGGTACACTATGATGCGGTGGTCGGCCCCGGCAAACCCATGATCCCCACCGCGGCGGTGGTCTGCCGGGCGGACGGCACCGTACAGCTGTACGACGCTCCCGACGAGGCGGCCGCCGCCCGCCCCGACGGCGCCGTGGTGGACACCGCCTTTGCCGGGGCGGAGGGGCGCAGCCTGTATTTTCTGGTGTCGCTCTACAAGCAAAGCAGTGACACCCTGTCTGGCTGTGAGCTGTGGGCCTTTGATGTGGACAGCACCCGGTGGCAGCAGGTGAGCGGTTTTGGGGGCGGCATCTCCAATGCGGGCACCGAGTATTACCAGGTCACCCGGTCGGCCCGGCCCGGACAGGGAAAAAACGTCATTCATGTGGACGAGACAGAGGGCAGCATCCGTGCGGTGGATGTGACCACCGGGGAAGAGACCCTCCTCTGCACCGGCCTGCCCGCCGCCCCTGGAGAGTACGACAGCTACGACGTTACCCGCCTGGAAAACTGGTATGCCGTGACCGTGGAACAGCGGGACATCACCACCCAGCAAAGTGAGATCCAGTGGTTCCTGGTGCCGGCGGAGGGCGGCGACCCGGTGCCCGTGGAGCTGTACCAGTACAGCGACGTGCGGGGCACCCAGCCGGTCAAGCTCATTGACGAGTGCGACGGCGTCTTCTACTGCCAGTACGACATCACCAACGAGCCCTACACCGGCGTGGGCAAGGATGGGGTGGCGGGTACCTTTGACAGCTATCATCTGCTTTACGGGCTGCTCAGCGTGGAGGACGCCCTGGCCTCCCGCCCCGCCTACGCCGAGGTATTTGTGGAGTAACGCATTTTTTACAAGTGGAAAAACAGACCTGTTATCGATGATAAAGTGTACTCTATGACACAATGCACAAAAAATCAGGGTCAAAATTTACAAAAAACCTTTACACTCCTGAGACAAAACGGATACATCCCCGCGTTATTCTGAATATACAGCAAGCGACGGACCCCCGAAAGCCGCCCCCGGCACACCGTATCCCGGCCACCCCCCGGCCGACAGGATCCGGCGGTCGGGCGGCGTCCTTTTTTCCGCCGCGGGAAGTTGACAGACGAGGAGGAAGCACCGGATGGAACAGCGCACAGGACGTCCCCAGTACAGAAAAAATGTCTACCATGGCACCCAGACGCAGCGCCAGGATGTCCGCCGTGTGCGCACGGCCCCGCCTCCTTCCGGGGAGTACCGATCCCGCGGTGGGCGGGCGACGGCCTCCTACCGCCGGTATGCCGCCCAGAAGCGCCGGCATCGGGTGCTGCGTCAATTCCTGTTCCTGGCGGCGGGGCTGCTGATCGTGGGGGCCGGCGTGCTGGCCGTCACCCAGAGCAATTTCTTCCCCATTCACGGGGAGGAGCCGGAACCGGTGCAGCCCGCCGCGGCCATGACGGACGTTACCGCCGAGGAAGCCAAGTCCGGATTCATCGTGGCGGTGGACCCGGGCCATGGAGGCGGGGACATCGGCGCCGAGGGCGTCTACTTTGACGAGTGGGAGATGACCTGGAAAACTGCCGGTTACCTCATGGACCTGCTGAAGGCGGACGAACGTTTTTCCCCTTTCATGACCACCGACGGCACCGAGTATGAAAAGGCCAGCCAGCGGGCGGCCAACGCGGTGGCGGGGGGCGCCCAGCTGCTCATCTCCATCCACGGCAACTCGGGGGATGATCCCAGCTATACCGGATTCGAGTGCTATCCCGTTCCCCCGGGACGTACCTACAATGCCGAGAGCCTGGCCTTTGCCCAGCTCATCGCCGACGGGTTCGGCGCTGCCAACGAGAATCTCCGCGGGCAGAACGGCGTGCGCTACATATACTACGACGCCAACAACGAAAAGCAGATCTACGAGGTGTCGGACACCAGCGTCCATACCGATCCCACCTTCACCCTGCTGGAGGAATGCGGCTGCCCCGCCGTGCTGGCGGAACAGTGCTTCATCACCAGCCCCCAGGATGTGGACGCCTTCGGGGATGACGACGGCTGCCACGCCGCCGCCCAGATCTACTACGACGCCATCTGCAGCTGGTACGAGACCTACGGCCAGCCTTCCTGAGCCATCCTCCCCTTGCTTTGCTGCAAGCGATATACACAAACACCACGCCCCGCCGGAAACATCCTCCCGGCGGGGCGTGGTGTTTATCTTTATTTTGGAAAAAGGGCTCACTCCGGGTCGGGAGTGGTGGTCTGTTCCAGAAAATAGGGCTCGAAATGATGCAGGTCATCAATGCGGGCGGTGGCGGCGTAGTAGACGCCGTCGGGGCGGTATTCCTCGGTGAGCACATTGCCCCGTGTGCGCAGAATGTCCGCCAGGGCCAGCTTGTCGTAGGGCAGCAGCACCTCGATGCGCCGCACCCGGGCGCTGAGAATGCCGTCCAGCCTGGCAATCAGGTCGTCTAGCCCACGGCCGGTGCGGGCGCTGGTCAGCAGGATGTCCGGGTCAAAAGACACCGCTCCCGCCTTGTCGCACTTGTTGTAGACAGTCAGCCGAGGGATCTCCCCGCAGCCCAGATCGTCCAGCACCTCGTCGGTCACGGCCAGCTGATCGGGGG
>JAHZHS010000010.1:17843-23212 GCA_019420135.1 Oscillospiraceae bacterium
AGCACATCGGCAAAGGCGGCCTCCTCCAGCGTGCTCTTGAAGGCGTCCACCAGATGGTGGGGCAGGCGGCTCACAAAGCCGACGGTGTCCACCAGCACCACGTTGAGGCCGCTGGGCAGCGTCAGCCGCCGGGCGGTGGGGTCCAGAGTGGCAAACAGCATGTCCGCCTCAAAGATCTCCGCCCCGCACAGGGCATTCATCAGGCTGCTCTTGCCCACGTTGGTGTAGCCCACCAGCGCCACCACCGGCACCCCGCTCTTGCGGCGGGCCCGGCGGGTCTCGCCCCGGCGCTTCTCCATCTCCTCCAGACGGTTTTCCAGCGTCTCAATGCGGCGGCGGATGTGACGGCGGTCCAGCTCCAGCTTGGTCTCACCGGCGCCGCGGCGGGCACCGGCTCCGCCCCCGCCACCGCCGCCCTGACGGCTCAGCGCCTCGCCCAAGCCCTGCAGCCGGGGCAGACGGTAGCGCAAAAGGGCCAGCTCGGTCTGCAGCTTGCCCTCGTTGGTGGTGGCGCGGGACCGGAAAATCTCCAGGATCAGCATGGTGCGGTCGATGACCTCCACCTGCAGGGCAGCGCTCAGGTTGCGCAGCTGGCTGCCGGTCAGCTCCCCGTCAAAGATGGCGGCCTGCGCCCCGGCGTTCAGGCAGACCAGGCGCGCCTCGGCCACCTTGCCTTCCCCCAGCATGGTGGCGGCCTCGGGGGTGGAACGCTTCTGGGTCACGGTGGCAACGGCCTGCATACCGTTGGCCTCGGCCAGGGCGGCCAGCTCGTCCAGACTGCGCTCGGCGTCGAATTTGCCCTGGTCCAGCGCCAGCAATACCACGGGAATGGGACCCTCCCCCTCGGGGCTGACGGGGAAGAGGGCGTCCTCCTCCTCGGGCAGGTCGGGGGTCATCTCATCGGTAAGAGGAATCAGTTCACTCATTCGTTTGTTCCTTTCAGCAATGCATAAAAGCGGCAGGGCACCTCGGTGCCGTCAAACCGGTGGCTGACGCCGCTGTGATGGTAGAAAAATCCCGCCTTTTCCAGCACGGCGCCGGAAGCCACATTGTCGTTGGCATGGCAGGCGCACAGCCACTGGCCGCCCGCCCCGAACCAGTAGTCCCGCACGGCGCACAGGGCCTCGGTGGCATAGCCGTTGGACCACCATTTGCGGCCGATGCAATATCCCGCTTCCCAGGGCTCGCCCATCCGGGTGAAAACCGCGGGCCAGACGATGCCGGCTTCGGCCGGGGCCAGGCTGATGGAGCCGATCACCACGCCGGAGGCCCGGACCTCGATGGCCCAGTCGTAGAAATCAGGGCGGCTGTACTGTTTGATGACCTCGTTGAGGTACTCGGCGGTCTCCACCCAGGAGCGGTGAGGGGCCCACCGCAGCCAGCGGGTGACCTCCGGGTCGGAGGCCCAGTTGCCGAACACGACCTCGGCGTCGTCAAGGGTGAACCGGCGCAGCACAAGGCGGCCGGTGCGGATGGTCTGTGTACCCGGATGGTCCATGGTCGGGACCTCCTTTCTCAGAAAAAAATCGGGGTCAGGCCTGGGGGCGGAACTTGCGCAGAAGCCCCATGGCCAGCTGCCACAGCTTGCGCAGCTGGGGACGGTAGAGGGAGCAGTAGACAAACAGGATGGCGCCCACCGTCACAAATTTCAGGATGAAGTGATCGTACAGGATGACCCCCGCCACGGTGGCGGCCAGGGCCAGCAGAAAGCCGGAGATGGTGCGCCCGTAGTTGGGGATGGTGCGGTAATAGTATTGCCCGGTGACGGTGCGGTAGAGGAACATGGCGGCGTTGGCGCAGGCCACGGCCACGGCGGCGCCGGTGACATTGTACAGCGGCACCAGCCAGGCGCACATGCCGAAGTTGACAACAACGCCCACGGCCACGCCAATGGTGTCGTGATGGGGACGGCGGGCGATGGCGTTGCCGTAGACGGTGCCCTCAATGAGGATGGCAAACACCGAGGACAGCATCATGATGGGGAAAAAGCGCAGGCAGGCGCTCTTGGCCGGGAAGATGAGGAAGATGATGTCCTCAAACATGATGAGGCAGCAGAAAAATCCGAACACCAGGAAATTGAGCAGGTCGTGGATGCGGCCGATGCGCTCCTGTTCGGTGCGGTAGTGGGCGTAGACGTAGGGACCCCAGTAGGTGGAAAAGCCCGCCTGCACCGTGGTGACCAGCTGGGCCAGGGTGTAGGAAAACTCAAACAGCCCCTGCGCCGCCGCGCCCGAGGCCGTGGCCAGAAAGGACAGGCAGAGGGAGCGGTAGAGGGGCGTCAGGATGGCCGCCGGGGCCAGAGCGATACCGTAAGGCAGGAAGGTGCGGTAGATGCCTGCGTCGGCGGCAAGGCCCTTGGGGGCCGGGGTGTCGTCCCCTTTGGCGGGGGCGGCAGCGTCGGGGGCAGCCGCGGGGGCTTCCGGCTCGGTCCTGGCCAGCCGCAGCGCCCGGAACCAGAAGGCGATGGCCACCCCGCCGAAGCCTGCCAGCGCCGCGCCGATGAAGGCCCAGGTGTTGGAGGTAAAAAAGCCGGGCAGCAGGTAGATCAGGTTGAGGCAGGCATTCATCCAGAGGGTCTGGACGGTGTAGGCCCGGACGTCGTTTTCCAGCCGGAGCAGGACGTTGATGTAGCGCACCAGCATGTAGAGGGCGGCGTTGAGGAAGAGGAAGGGCACCAGGGCGGCGCCTCCCTGCCCCAGACCGAAGGCCACTGCCAGGGGCGGGGCAAAAAAGACGGAAGCCACGGCCCCGGCCAGCACCATGACGAGGACCGACAACTTGACGCAGGCCAGGAACATCTGCCGCCCGCTCACCCCCCGGGTGGGCTCATGGTAAAAGCGCAGCAGGGCCTGATCGAGCCCCAGCATGCCCAGGTTCATCAGCGACATGGTGTAGGCCATGAAGGTGGCGGGCACACCGTAGGCATCGGGGGGCAGCACGCCCTTGATGATGAGGGCGGCGCCGCTGATGAGAAATCCCAGATAGGTGGCGATGGAATATTTCATCACGTTGCCGACAAAGCTCTCCTGCTTGGCCGGGCGCTTGGTTTCCTTGGACACGGCGGGTTACCTCCTTGGGGTGGAAAGGCCGGAAAAGGGCAGTCTCAGCCCCGGACAAAGGGACGGATGCGGTCGGTCATGCGCTCCACCTCTTCCGGGGAGACCCAGGCCTTGTCCACGTAGCCGTAGATGCGCTGGGCAAAGTTCGCCAGAGGCGGGCAGAAGGCAAAGACGGTTTTGGGCTGCCACTTGTGCCGGTAGAGAAAATGCACCCCCGCCAGCGCGCAGAACTTGAGCAGGTTGAAGTGGGGAGTGAACCCCTCCCCCATGGGATGGTCCCGGGGCGGGTTTTTGTAGACATCCTCCAGAAGATCCGCCATCCGCAGATAGGCCGGGCGGCTGCCCGGGTCAAAGTAGCCCTCGATGACCTCCCGCGCAATGGGGAAGGGAGGTTCCGGGTCCTGCATGGAGGCGGCAAACTCCTCATAGGTGGTCACGTAGTGGGCGCCCTTGTAGATGACCGGGTCGTACTCGTGCTCGATGGGCATGGGGCGCAGGATGTGACAGCTCTTGTGGGCCATGTAGACCTCGGCCACGGAGGTGCTCATCCAGATGGAGATGCTGTCCGCCGCCACGATCCACTGCTTGACACTGTCCGCAAAGATGACGTGGAAATTGGGCCGCTTTTTGGCCAGCTCCTCCAGGGCGGGGCTGTTCCACTCGCTGGGATGGCGGCGGTAGACCAGCTCCACCTCGGGGTGGTCGGCCAGATACCGGTCGAACCAGGCCAGCGTCTCGGCCATGGAGAGCCGGTTGGTGCGGGCAAAGCCGGAAAAATCGGTGCCTGCCATCTTGGACAGCTCGGCCACCTCGGCGTCGGACATGCTGGCGTAGCCGAAGCTGGAAATATACAGGTGCAGATGCTTTTGGGGGTCGAGACCGAATTCCCTGCACAGGGCGGCCTTGTCCTTGAAATAGCCGTCAAACTCGGGACGGAGAAAATCCATCATGACGGCGCCGGTGACGGGGGTGTTTTTCTCCTCCATGCCGTGGGCCTGCAGGCGTTTTGCCGTGCGGCTGCCCCAGCAGGTCTGGATGCACTTTTTGGCGTTGCCGTTCATGTTGAACCAGTCGCCCTCCTCCTGGGTGTCGGAGAGCATCTGCTCCCAGTGCAGGTTGACGATCTTGTCGCACCTGCCGATGTTGTTGTAGACGTGGCTGTTGATGGCCTCGTTGTCATACATGCAGCTGGCCACCAGCACCTCCGGCTTGTCCCTGCCGAACAGCCGCAGATGCTTGGGGTCCAGCAGCTGGCGGATCTCCACCTTGTAGCCCCGGCGCTCCAGCTCCAGCTTGAGCAGCAGGTCACTCTCATATTCCCGGACGGTATGTTCATACAGAATCAAAAAATCCAGTGCCAAAATGTTGCCTCCTCCAGGGGATGCGTCAGAGATTGCACCCGGTCATTTCAGCCGGGCAAACAGTTCGTCCACCCACACCGGCAGGCCGTACACCTCGTCCAGGTGGAAGCCGTCATAAAACGGGGTGTCGTCGTCGAAATCGGGCCGTTCCGTCCATTCGTAGTCCAGCAGGGCAAATCCGTACTCCCCGCTCCATGCTTCCAGCTGACGCAGGACCTCCTCCTCCATGGCTGTGTCGATGCCGTAGGGCTGGCACACTTCAGTCAGCACAATGTCGGCCATGGGCGGGAAGACCACCGTCAGTTTTACGCCCTGCTCCTTGCAGCGGGCGGCCAGTTGGGCGATGCGGTCGAACTGGTCGGTGAGGGACCAGTCTTTGCACCGGGGAATCAGGCTCTGGGGATAGGTGTAGAGCTTGTAGTGCAGCGGCAGCGTCTCACCGTTATCCCCCACATAGTCGGCGGGGCCCCAGTTCCCCGACTCGATGGTGTCGGGAGTGCCCCGCAAAGTGTCCAGGAAGACGGTGAGGGCGTTGACGTTGTATTCCAGATTGAAGCAGTAGGCCAGGGGATTGTTCAGCGTCTCCTCCAGGGAGGCAAACCGGTCGGTGTTGTAGTTCTGGTTGAGGGTATAGAAGGACAGGCTGAACAGAAGCTCGTCCACCTCGTTGCCGGAATCCAGGATATAGTCGGCCAGGTCCAGCGTCTCCTTGAGGGACGCCCCGCCGAAGGCGAGATTCTGCCACTCCTTGCCCGACACCCGGGCGGCCTCGCTCAGGTCGATGTGGGCCAGGCGGCTGTCCCCCAGGATGAGATTTTCGCCGGGGTCGGCCTGATACTCCCGCACCCGGGCCACCGGCTGGGTGGACGAGGCGGAGGATTTCAGCCCGAAATAGTTGATGGGCTCAGAGGCAATGAAAAACGCCAGCCAGACCGCCACCGGGATCAAA
>JAHZHS010000010.1:23247-27086 GCA_019420135.1 Oscillospiraceae bacterium
GCCCCCGAACCCACCGTTCTGCACAATGAGCCCGGCCAGGATCAAGACGATCAGCAGGTAGTAGATGACCCGGCGGCGGGGCATGGCGGCCAGGGCCTGCTCCGACGGGCGGTTTTTGCAGGCAAAGGCCCGGTAGGCGTCCAGCCGGAAGGCCAGTGCCAGGCCCGCCAGGACCAGCACATAGTAGGCGGCCACCATGAGGGCATGGGGATAGAAGCCGTTGTACACGGCGGAATACAGCTCCGAGGCAAAGCGGGCGGGGGAGAGACCCGACACACAACCCGCCAGATAGCCGAAGCAGTCGGACATTCCCAGCCCGGTGGTGTCCGAGCCCACCCGGAAAAATACCATGCTGAAGGTCCACAGCACAAAGACGACGGCGCGCTTGCCCCAAAGCTGAGGGGCGGGGGCGCGCTTTTTGGGCTTGCCCAGACGCTGGTGGAGCACTTCCTCCCCGATGCGGTAGACAGCCTGCAGAATGCCCCACACCACAAAGGGCAGGGTGTTGCCGTGCCAGAACCCCGACACGAAAAAGACGCAGAACAGGCAGACCCAGACAGGCAGACGCTCCAGAACCCGGAAAAGTTGGTGGCGAAAAAGGGTGTCTTGAAGTTTTCGGGGATCTCGATGCCCAGCAGCAGGGCGGAGGCCCGGGCGGCATCGGAGTAGCCGGAAAAGTCGAAGTAGAGCTGGAAGGTGTAGGCCACCGCCGCCACCAGCAGCATGCCGCCGCCGTAGGAGCGGTAGTTGGGGAACACCTCGTTGACCAGCAGGCCCAGCACGTCGGCCACAGCCACCTTCTTGAAGGTGCCCAGGGCGAACAGGCGCAGGGCGGCGGTGGTGCGGCCCTCATCAAAGCGGTGCTCCGCCGCCAGCTGGGGCATGAGACTGCCCGCCCGGCAGATGGGCCCCGAGATGACGGTGGGGAAGAAGTTCATGAAGAGGACATGGATGGTGAAGTCGTGCTCCACCGGGCAGTCTCCCCGGGCGGCATCGATGAGGTAGGAGATGGCCGCAAAGGTGTAGAAACTGATGCCCAGGGGCATGGCAATTTTGGGCAGAGGCAGGCCCCAGTCCAGCCGGAGCAGGTCCCCGTATTTGAAAAAGGCCAGAATGGCAATGAGCACCACCACGCCCAGATGCAGCCACCGCCGCTGCCGGGGAAATTCCAGAGCCCGGGCAAGGAAATAGCTCAATACCGTAATGCCCAGCGTCACGGCGAACAGCTGGGGTGCCGCCAGCAGGTAAAAGGCCCAGCTGGCCGCCAGAAGAAAGCCCGGCTGCCAGCGGTGGGGCAGATGCAGATAGACGGCTGCCGCCACAGGCAGAAAGGCGAAATATCCAAGACTTTGCAGGCCCAAGGACGAACCTCCCCACAATACTCCCGCACAGGGCGGGGCACAGAAAAATATACAGACACTATATTATAGCACAAGGACGTGCCGATGTCGAATAAAAAAACAGCGTCCCCACGCGGAGGATGGGGCGGGAAAGGGGCTTTGTGACAAGAAAATTACTTGACAACGCCACATCTTCCTAGTATAATGTAACAACTGGTGCGGCCCGATGGGGGCCGCACAACTTTTACTGTTAAGGAGAAAACCGGCTATGGCAAAAGAAGCTGTTGTCCCCCATGAGGGCTTGAAAAAGCTCGAAGAAGAGCTGAACAACCTGCGCACTGTCAAGCGCAAGGAAGTTGCAGATAAAATCAAGGTTGCCCGCGGTTACGGCGACCTTTCCGAGAACGCCGAGTACGACGCTGCCAAGGAAGAGCAGGCCATCGTGGAGGCCCGCATTGCCGATCTGGAGGCGACCCTCAAGATCGCCCGCGTCATCGACGACAGCTCTCTGTCTCACGACACAGTCTCCATCGGCATGCATGTGCGCATCCTGGCCGAGGGCGACGATGAGGACGAGGCCGAGGAATACGATATCACCGGCTCCACCGAGGCCGATGTGGATATGAACCGGATCAGCGACGAGAGCCCTGTGGGCGCCGCCCTGATCGGCAAAAAGGTCGGCGACACCGCCGACGTCACGCTGCCCAACGGCAGCATCATCACCTACAAGGTGCTGGGCGTCAGCCGCAGCCGTTAAGGCCCTGCCGCTCAGTGATTTTCAGGACAGGAGAAATGCCGTATGGAACAAAATAACGCCAACCGTCCCCAGCAGGAGGCCGATGTCAGCCAGCAGGCTGCCGTCCGCCGTCAGAAGCTGGCGGATCTGCGTGCTGCCGGACAGGATCCCTTCACCATCACCCGCTACCCCCAGGACGCCTTTTCGGAGGATCTGAAAAAGGAGTTTGCCGACCTTCCCGCCGAGGCGGAGACCGGCAAGATCGTCTGCCTGGCGGGGCGCATGATGTCCAAACGTGTGATGGGCAAGGCGAGCTTTGCCCATCTGCGGGACGCCAAGGGCGACATCCAGATCTTTGTGCGGCGGGACGTTCTGGGCGATGAACCCTATGCGGCCTTCAAAAAGCTGGACATCGGCGACATCATCGGCTGCAAGGGCGAGGTGTTCCGCACCAAGATGGGCGAGCTGAGCGTCCGCGTCAGCGAGATCACCCTGCTGTCCAAGAGCCTTTTGCCCATGCCCGAGAAGTTCCATGGCCTGACCGACCGCGAGGCCCGCTACCGCCAGCGCTATGTGGACCTGATCGTCAACCCCGACGTCAAGGAGACGTTCGTCAAGCGCAGCGCCATCCTGCGGGAGCTGCGCAGCTTCCTGGACGGCAAGGGATTTCTGGAAGTGGAGACTCCCATCCTGACCCCCTTTGAGATCGGCGCCTCCGCCCGTCCCTTCCTGACACACCACAACACCTTGGACATGGACATGGTGCTGCGCATTGAGACCGAGCTCTACCTCAAGCGCCTGGTGGTGGGCGGCATGGACCGCGTCTACGAGGTGGGCCGCATCTTCCGCAACGAGGGCATGGACCCCAAGCATAACCCGGAATTTACCACCATCGAACTCTACCAGGCCTACACCGACTACCACGGCATGATGGACCTGGTGGAGGAGATGATGAAGACGGTGGCCCAGAAGGTCTGCGGCAGCCTGACCATCCCCTATCAGGGCAAGGAGATCGACCTCTCCCACTGGGAGCGCATGACCATGATCGAGGCGGTCAAGAAGTATTCCGGCGTGGACTTCAACACCGTTGCTTCGGACGAGGAGGCCGTCTCCCTGGCCAAGGAGCATCATGTGGAACTGCCCGAGATCCCCACCAAGGGCGCCATCCTGGCCGAGTTCTTCGACGCTTTTGTGGAAGGAAACCTCATCCAGCCCACCTTTATCTACGACTACCCCGTGGAGGTCAGCCCGCTGGCCAAGCGCAAGCCCAGCGACCCCATGTTCACCGAGCGGTTCGAGTACTTCATCAACGCCACCGAGTTCGGCAACGCTTTCAGCGAGCTGAACGATCCCATCGACCAGAAGGGCCGTTTTGAGCGCCAGGTTGCCGAGCGCAAGCAGCTGGATCCCACCAGCAAGGCCCAGGTGGACTACGACTACATCACTGCCCTGGAGTACGGCCTGCCCCCCACGGGCGGTCTGGGCTTCGGCGTCGACCGTCTGGTCATGCTGCTGACCGACTCCGCCTCCATCCGTGATGTCCTGCTCTTCCCCACTATGAAACCGCTGGACTGAGCAAAGACGGAGTTTCCATCTGAATTATAAAAGGAGCACCTTCCGGATTGTTTCCGGAAGGTGCTCCTTTTGTCTGTGTGAGACTATGCCGGGCGGGCAGGGGAGAGGAGGTGCGGGCAAGGGCGTCAGTCCATCTCCCGCAGCTGCCGCTGCAGCAGGGAGCCCACCGCCCCGGCCAGCTGGTCGAT
>JAHZHS010000100.1 GCA_019420135.1 Oscillospiraceae bacterium
CCATGCCGAGAGGTGGGGCCTGAAATGCCTCGCAGCCACCTTTTCCTGCAGGTTCACTGTGATGAATCGTTTGGTAGGCCCCAGCAATTTTTCCGGCAGCCCGCAGATCACTCAAAGTAAGATTGCCGCCGTTGGCGCTGTCCTGGATCGTTCCGGCGGTCCAGCGTAACTGGGAGGCGATGTGCTCATCATGATTCAAAAGCCGGCAATCCTTTGGGGTGCGGGGGTAGTTTATGCGCGAACAGGTCAGTCTTTGACACCAGCCACCGCCTGAATTTCAAAGAGAAATTTAGGGGCGGTAAAGGTCACTTCCATGACGCTGCGGGTGGTGGGGACATCTGCGCTCAGAAAGTACTCATCAAAAATCTGGTTCATCAGGGCAAAATCCTCCCGATGGGCCAGGAAGCAGTCACAGTGCAGGACCATGTCCATACCGGAACCGCCGCCTTCCAGCGTGTTTTTCAAGCTCTCAAAACAGCCGCGAATCTGTTCTTCCGGTGTGGTGGGCATGGTGCCGTCGGGCCGGGCAGCGGAATGGGCTGTGGTGAAAATGAGGTCACCGTAGCGAATCGCCCGGGACCACTTGGTTTTCAGGGAGTCACCGTTGGGGATGACCTGAATTTTTTTTGGTGCCATAAATCGTTACCTCCTTAAATCATTGCAGCATTGCGTCAAATACGAACGGTTACCAGTCGGCTCCGGCCTGTTTCCGATTTGCACAATAGGACCAGAGCCCGCCGGCGGTGATGAGGGCAGCGCCCACGATGGTGGACAGGGATAGTGATTCATCCAGCAGGACATATCCCAAGATTGCGGAAAAGATGATGCCGGAGTAGTCATAGATGCTCACTTCCGCTGCTGGGGCCTTTTGATAGGCATAGGTCAGGCCGACCTGGCCGCCGGCACCGAAGATGCCGATGAGAATCAGCATCATGAGATCCCGGGGGGTGGGGACCACAAAACTGGGAATCATCAAAAGACCGGCGGCAATGGTACTGAACAGGGAGAAGTGGAAGATCACGGTCATGGGATTCACCTGGCCGCGGCAAAAGGCAATCATGGTATAGGCAAGACCGCTGCTGACCGCAGTCAAAAGGGCCAGTACCAGAGGCAGTGTGTTGGAGTCAAAGGAGGGGCGCATGGCCGCGACAGCTCCGGCAAGACAGAGCAAAATGACCGGGATCTGCACTTTGGAGATCCGTTCCCGCAGGATCAGCAAAGCAAACAGGCTCACCCAGATGGGAGAGGTGCGGTTGAGCACGGCAATATCGGCCTGCCGGGCGCCGGCTGTGGCATAAAAGAGCATGACCACGCCGATGAAACCGAAAAACGACCGGGCCAGCAGGGCTGGCTGGTATTTTCGACCGCCCAGCAGCGGCAGGTGACTGCGCTGCAGCAGGACAAAGGAGATTGCCATGCTAATGAGGTTGCGGCAAAAGACCTGTTCCATGGTGCCGATATTGGTGGCGGAGAGTTTGACCACCGCCTGCATCAGGGAAAAGGATAGGGCGGAGAGCAGCATCAGCACCACTGCCTGATTTCGCTCATTCATAATCTGTTGACCGGTGAGACGGCCACTCCTCTCAATAGCAGTTATGTCCCACAATTTCCTCCAAGGGCTTGCGGGGTTTTCTGGGCTGGGTGCCGTCATGGTAGCCCAGGGGTATCATGGTGATAACCCGTACCTGCGGGGGGATTTTCAGAACGGCTTTTACGCCCTGGGCGTCAAAGGCGCCCAGCCAGCACGTCCCCAGGCCCAGCGCACAGGCTTGGAGCATCATATAGGCGCCGCACAGAGCCATGTCGACGGGGGCGCTGCACTCGCCGCAGGGCATGACAAAGTCTGTTTCCTCCGTGGCGCACAGGACCAGCACCACAGGTGCCTCCTCAATCATGGGCTGGGCACCGGCCTTTTCCCGCAGCAGATGCTTGACGGCGGGATCATCCACCACAATGAAGCGGCGGTATTGGTGGTTGAACGCAGACGGCGCCAGCCGTCCGGCTTCCAAAACCTGTTCAAGCTTTTCCGGTTCCACCAGGGTGGGCAAATAGGATTTCACGCTTTGGCGCTGGAGCAGCGCCTCCATAACCTCCATACAAATACCTCCTGATTCCGGCAGGCCCTGTCCTGCGGACAGGGCCTGTCAATCCGGGCTGTCAGGCCCGATAGCCCTCAATGAGCGTAGCCCCCTTCAAAATGGAGCCCACGCACCGCTGATAGATGGACAGCCAGCCAGTCTTGGGTTCCAGACGGAGCTCGGCCTCGGCCATGCGGCGCTGGAGCTCCTCGTCGGAAAGCTCAATGGTCAACTCCCGCTTTTCAATGTCGTAGTGGACCCAGTCGCCGTCCCGGACGGCGCACAGCGGGCCGCGCAGGGCGGCCTCGGGGGAGGCGTAGCCAAAGCACGCGCCGGATGCCGCGCCGGAGAGCCGTCCGTCGGTGACGGTGGCGACATCATCTTTGAGGTGGCTGCCCTTGAGGGCGGTGGTGAAGGCATACGAAGTATGCGGACCGGCCTTGACGCCCTGATAGAGGATAAAGACCACATTGCCGGCTTCGATGCGGCCGTCCCGCAAAGCAGCAATGGCTTCATCCTGATCGTAAAAGACCTTGGCGGTGCCCCGGAACTTGTGGAGCTTGGCAGGAACTGCGGACTGCTTGATAAATGCGCCCTGGGGTACCAGATTACCCTTGCACAAAATGAGGCCGCCGTCGCTGCCCAGGGGATGGGCCAGAGAGTGAATGACGTTGGGATTGCGGTTGACGCAGCCCTGAATGTTTTCACCCAGAGTTTTGCCGGTGACGGTCATACCTGTCAGGTCCAGCTTGCTGGTCAGCTCGTTGAGAAGGGCCCCCAAGCCGCCGGCAGCCTCAAAGTCCGCCATACAGCATTTGCCGTTGGGCCGGATGCCGATCAGAAGCGGCACCTCACAGCTGGCTTCGGCGTAGATGCTGCTGCAGTCCATGTCCAGGCAAGCTTCTGTGGCCACAGCCGGAATGTGGATGATGGTGTTGGAGGAACCGCCGATAGCCATACAGACCCGGATGGCGTTAGTAATGGCGGATTCCGTGATGATATCCCGGGGACAGATGTTCTTCTCCCACAGCTCCATCACCTTCCGGCCAGCTTCCCGGCTGAGGTTGATGAGCTCGCCGGACACGGCGGCCATGGTGGCGTTGCCGGGCAGGGACATGCCGATGGTCTCCGTCAGCAGGCTCATGGTGTTGGCAGTACCCATCATGCCGCAGGCGCCACTGCATGGCGCGCAGGTGTGAATCAGCTCCTCGAATTTTTCCGGCGTCATTTTGCCTTCCTTCACCTTAGAGATGCTGGCACCAATGTCGATGAAGTCCACATAATCTCCGTCCATGACGGGGGTTTTCATGTAGCCGCCGGTGACGATGACGGTGGGAATATTCACCCGACCTGCGGCCATCAACATGGCGGGAACCACCTTGTCGCAGGTGCCGATGAGAACCATGGCGTCCAGGTGATGGGCCTTGGCATTGAGTTCGATCTCATTGACCAGTAGGTCCCGGGAGGGCAACACGTAATCGCCGCCGCCCACGCAGTCACACAGGTTGACGCCATAAAACAGGAACGGAAGTCCGCCGCACTCGATGATGCCCTCCCGGACGGCGTCGGCCAGATGGCGCTGGTGAATATGACCAGGGTTGATCTCGTTCCAGGTGTTCATAATGCCCACCCGGGGTTTTTCAATGTCAGCGTCGTTATAGCCCAGGCCATAGAAGAACGCGCGGGTTCCCTGCCAGTCCAGAGTCATGCGGTCATCCAGGTCACTGTTGATTTTTCTCTTGATGTTACTCATAAAGCATCTTCATCCTTTCTTTATGAAACGGCAGTCTGTTCCAGTTTTTTTGCGCGGCATTCCGATATGACCAGGAAGGCCAGTACCGCTACGCCGATGATGTCTGTGATATGCTCCGGAATGATGCAGCAAATTCCACCTGCTAAGGCAAGAATCCGCTTCCACTTGATTAGGGGACGGACCACCCAGCCCTCCATACCGGCGGCCACCAGGAAGCAGCCGATGATGCTGGTGAAAATGCAGATGACGGAATTGACGGTGCTGCCACCGTTGAACAGCATACCCGGCTCATAGACGAACACAAATGGAATCAGAAAGGCGGGGATGGCCATCTTGAAGGCGGCCCAGCCGGTGGAAGAGGGATTGCTGCCCGCGATTGCCGCCGCGGCATAGGAGGGAACAGCCACGGGAGGCGTGATACAGGCGATGATGCCGAAGTAGAAGCAGAAGAAGTGGGCGGTGAGGGCTGGAATCCCCAACTCCATCAGCACGGGGGCGGTGACAGTAGCCTGCACAATATATACGGCTCCTGTAGGCATACCCATGCCCATAATGATGGACATAATCATGACCAAGATTAGGGTCAAGAACAGATTTCCCTGAGAGATGTCCAGAATATAGTTGCCCAGAACGTTGCCCACGCCGGTCAGGGTGGTCACACCAATGATCATGCCCACACAGGCGCAGGAGACGCCGAAGGAAACGGTTTTCTTGCCGCCGTCCACAAAAGCGGCGGCAATCTGCTTCCAGGACATGCGGGTTTCCTTTTTCAGTGGGGAGACCAGCAGCACCAGAATGATGCCGACCAGGGCGGCGAAGGAGATGGTGTACTGGCGGATGATGAGATAGATTACTGCGGCAAAGGGGATCAGCAGATGGCCCCGGCTCTTCATGGCGGCCCGGACGCTGGGCAGCTGCTCCTTGGGCATGCCGTTGAGTCCCAGTTTCTTGCTCCGCAGATGCACGGTGACGAAAACGCTCATGTAATACAAGAAGCCCGGCACCAGACCTGCGAGCATAATTTCCGAGTAAGGAACGCCGATGTACTCAGCCATGATAAAGCAGGCGGCGCCCATGACGGGGGGAATCAGCTGTCCGCCGGTGGAGGCGCAGGCTTCCACAGCACCGGCAAACTCCGGGGGATAACCGCACTTTTTCATCAAGGGAATGGTAAAGGTGCCGGTGCCCACCACGTTGGCGGCGGCAGCGCCGGAGATGGTGCCGAACGCGGCACTGGAGATAACGGCCACCTTGGCCGGGCCGCCGGTGGAGCGTCCCGTCAGGCCCAGGGCGACATCCTGAATGAAATCACCCATGCCGCATCCTTGCAGCAGAGAGCTGAAGAGGACGAACAGCGACACGTATGTAGCGGCAGTGCCCAGGGGGCTTCCAAAGATGCCCTCGGGAATCATGAACATGTGATCGGCCATGCGGGTAAGACCGCCGGCCTTGGTTTGGAACATGCCCGGCATGACATTGCCGAAGTAGGCATAGACCAGGAAAATGAGGGTAATCAGGGACAGCGCGGGACTGACTAGACGCCGGGTTCCCTCCAGGACCAGCACGGCCAGAATCACAAATACGAACTGATCGGTGGAGTTGGAAATACCGAAGCGAAGCAAAATGTCTTCGTAGTTGACAAACGCATACAAACAGCAGCCAAAGGAGGCGGCGGCAAACAGATAGTCATACCATGCCACGCCCTTTTTGCTATGCTTGCTGAACGCGGGATAGACCAAAAACAAAATCACCATGGCGCACAGCAGGTACAGCGACCGCTGCTGCATGGCCGGCAGCTGGCCGAACGCCGCCGTGTAGACTAGAAACAGGGAAATGAACAGGGAAAATACGTTGACCACGCGGGCAACCCATTTGGTCAGTTGGCGCTCGTTATCCTCCGGGGAGTATTCCCGCAGGATTTCATCTGCCCGCTCTGCACTGAGGGGTTCTGTGCTGGCGGCGCCGGAAGCGCCGCTTTTAGCTTCCGCCGGTTTCTTTGAAAACAGCTTCATACGAAATCCTCCTTCCGTTGAGGCGGGTGCCGGTCCGCCTGATCCTCCGTGGCCGGCACCCGCAGCCCCTTACAGGACGCCTTGCTCCTGATAATACTTCAGGGCACCGGGATGGATAGGCATGCCCTCGATGTCCTTCACCGCATCGATGGTCAGGTCCGCCACGGCGGCATGGAGGGTGTTGAGGCGCTCAATGTTTTCCCACATGTATTTGGTCATCTCATAAATCAGCTCTTCGCCCAGATCCGCGCGGCAGCACAGATAGGTGCCGGTCGCGAAGGTGGGCAGTTCTTCGGTCTGATTCTTATAAGTATCGGCAGGGATCACAGCGGGATAATAGGAAGGATAGGAGTGATCGCCGGGATCACACATGGCGTCGATGGTATCTTGCTCCAGGGGGATCAGATACGCCTTGTCGGCGTTGGTCAGCTCCACGAAGGTGGAGAAGGGAAGCTGGGTCAGGGCGATGGCGCCGTCAGCGTGGCCGTCCTTCATGGTCTCGGCGCCTTCGGTACTGCCCAGATACAGCGGCTCGAAGTCCTCAAACGTCATGCCCACGGCGGCGTACAGGGCCTCCGCAATGGCCAGATCGCCGGAACCGGGGCCGCCGACAATGAGCTTCTTGCCCTTGAGATCGGCTTCCGAGTGGATATCCTTAGATACAAACTGCTGGAAAATGGCGCTGTACAGAGGTGCAATAATCACCAGATTATCGTCCGGGCCGGTTTCGGCAAATGAGTCTGTGCCGTCCACGGCCTGCACAAACACGCTCTGGCCTATGATGCCGAAGTCTGTGGTGCCGTTTTCCATAAAAATGACATTCTGGACGCCGCCGGTAGTTGCGGTAGAGGAGAATTGTCCGAAACGTTCCGAGTCGTTAAAGAACTGAACAAAGAGGTTGCCCATTGCGTTGAAGGTGCCGCCGGTGGCTCCGCCGCCGATGGCATAAAGGGCACCGGCATCGATTCCGCTGGTTTCTTCCGTCTGCTGAGTATCATCCGCAGGATCTTTGCCAGAGGGGGGATCCTGAGCGGGGCTGCCGCCGCAGGCTGCTAGAGAGAGGGTCATGGCCATGGCCAGAAGCAGGGATAAGATCTTCTTCATGTCGTCAACCTCCATTTTTTCGTTCCTCTTGGTATTTTCACTCAGCAGGATCCGTTGACACTGCTGGAATGAACACGGTTAGCGGATCAGTGCCTGAATTTGTTCCGGTGTTTTCCCGGATAATCCCAATTTTTCTGCAGTCCGCCCCTGTGCGCGGAAATCCCGGTCGCAGACAACGGAGCCGATTTCGATGAACGCATTCATGATCGGCGTTTCCACGCCCAGCTCCGCGCCGATGGAGGCCAGCGGTACAATGCCGCAGAGCAGATCTTCAATGATGAAGCGGTGCTCCAGATTCATGGGACTCTTGAGTCCCCGGTAGGCTGCGTTGTGCTGAAGCAGGTCGTAAAGCTCCGTTTGCTCCAGGCCGTAGGTTTTCTGCAGGGAGACAACCAAGGAGGACACTTCCAGTCCCAGTGCCCGGCACACGGCCAGCCGTTCACAGTCGCAGGCGCTGACCAGACGGGCAATGCTGGGGGTGATGCCGTCTATGTAGTAGTCATAGTCCTGGGCACGGTCCATACGGTTGAGATTCATCAGACTGGGAATGGGGTGAAGCATGGCACCGCCGCCCTCAAAGCCCGTTTCCAAAATGCTGCCCACGGGATGAAGAGAGGGAAAAATCGGTCCCAAAACTTCCATCAGCCGGGGCGTATCTGATGCGGGAAGCGCGGCCACAGCCACATGCTGCTTGATGCCGGATTGAAAGATCTCCCCTTCCTGCACCATACGGCAGGCAAACATCAAGTCTCCGGTT
>JAHZHS010000101.1:0-954 GCA_019420135.1 Oscillospiraceae bacterium
CGATCTTGACCTGCATGCGGACCAGTTCCTCGGTGACGCCCTGCTCACGCTGGGTCAGGCTCTCGCCCACGCAGACGATGGGCTTGAGGCCGGCATTCAGAGCAGCCAGGGTGCGCTTGTTGACGGTCTCGTCGGTCTCACCGAAGTACTGACGGCGCTCGCTGTGGCCGATGACCACGTACTCGACGCCCAGGTCCAGCAGCATGTCGGCAGAAACCTCGCCGGTGAAGGCGCCGGACTTCTCGAAGTGGACGTTCTGGGCGCCCACATGGACGTTGGTGCCGGCGCACTTGGCGACGACGTTGCACAGGTCGGTGAAGGGCACGCAGACGACGACCTCGCAGTCGGCGTCATGGACACCGGGGATCAAGGCCTCCAGCAGCAGGCCTGCCTCGGTGGGGGTGTTGTTCATTTTCCAGTTGCCGGCAATGACTGCCTTGCGCTTCTGCTTATTCATAACGATTCAACCTCCGATAATTTTATGATATTGGGGCACAGCCGGGCGGTTTTTCCCGGCCGCACACAAAACGCGGCGCAGCAGCCCTGACGGTACGTCAGGACGCCGCGCCGCGTGCGGTTTGCTGAAAAATCAGCTCAGCGGACAGCCTGCGGCGCGCACAGGGATGTCAGCCTTATGCGTTGGTGATGCAGGCGATGCCGGGCAGCTCCTTGCCTTCCAGGTACTCCAGAGAAGCACCGCCGCCGGTGGAGATGTGGGTCATCTTGTCGCCCAGGCCCATCTGCTGCACAGCTGCTGCGGAGTCGCCGCCGCCGATGACGGTGGTAGCATCGCTCTCAGCCATAGCCTTGGCAACAGCCAGGGTGCCCTGTGCCAGAGTGGGGTTCTCGAACACGCCCATGGGGCCGTTCCAGACAACGGTCTTGGAAGCCTTGACGGCGTCGGCAAACAGCTTCATGGTCTCGGGGCCGATGTCGCAGCCTTCCATGTCGGCG
>JAHZHS010000101.1:1192-7634 GCA_019420135.1 Oscillospiraceae bacterium
GGCAGGAGCCGAAAGCGTCGTCCACGTAGGCGTCGGCCAGGCTGGCCAGATCCTCGCTGAAGGTGTCGATGTTCTTGGTCTCTTCCTTGCGGAAGCGGGTGTTCTGGAGCAGGACCACGTCGCCGTTGTTCATGGTGGCGACGGCAGCCTTGGCGTTGGGGCCGACGACCTCGTCGTCATCCGCGAAGGTGACCGGCTGGCCCAGCTTCTCGGACAGGCGGACCGCAACGGGAGCCAGGCTGAACTTGGCCTCGGGGCCGTTCTTGGGCTTGCCGAGGTGGCTGCACAGGATGACCTTGGCGCCGTCCGCAATCAGCTTCTTGATGGTGGGCAGAGCAGCGTTGATGCGGTTGTCATTGGTGATGACACCGTCCTTCATGGGGACGTTGAAGTCGCAGCGGACGAGCACGCGCTTGCCCGCATAATTCTGATCGTCAATGGTCTTTTTACCTAATCCCATAGCAAAAATCTCCTCTCGGTTTTACCTTGCAAAATCCGGGGCCCCAGGCCCCTTTGGGTCTGATTCTATTATACGCACAAAGGTTTCATTTCGCAAGACATTTATTGATACTTATTTAACGTTTCTGTAAAATTTTCTCCGCAAAACAGGATTTTTTCTCGTTCCGGCGTGGGATCGGCGGAGGCGTTTTCCTGCGGCGGCGTGCCGTTCCAGGCAGACGGCGGATGCGGGCAGGCCCTTTGCTCTCCGGACGGCGCGCAAAAAAGGGGCCTGCCCCTGCGGGCAGGCCCCTTCTGAAAGGATATGCGGTTATTTGGCAGGTGTGTTCGCACCGCCCGCGATGCCCTGAATGGCTGCCACAGTGGCGGCCAGGTTCTGCATCTCGGAAGGGACGATGATCTTGGTGGCCTTGCCGTCGGCGACCTTTTCCAGCGCCTCCATGCTGCGCAGAGCCAGCATGTTCTGGTTGGGGGCGGCCTCATTGATGAGGCGGATGGAGTCCGCCTTGGCCTGCTGGACCATCAGCAAAGCCTGGGCCTCGCCCTCGGCCTCACGGATGCGCTGCTGCTTGACAGCCTCGGCACGCAGGATGGCAGATTCCTTCTCGCCTTCGGCCCGGGTGATGGCCGCCTGCTTCTCGCCCTCGGCCAGCAGGATGTTGGCACGCTTCTCGCGGTCGGCTTTCATCTGCTTTTCCATGGCCTGACGGATCTCCGTCGGGGGCTCGATGTTCTTCAGCTCGATGCGATTGACCTTGATGCCCCAGCGGTCGGTGGCCTCGTCCAGGGTGGCGGTGATCTGGGTGTTGATGGCGTCGCGGCTGGTCAGCGTCTCGTCCAGGGACATGCTGCCGATGATGTCACGCAGGGTGGTGGCGGACAGGTTCTCGATGGCCTGGATGGGGCGGTTGACGCCGTAGGCGTAGGCCTTGGCGTCAAACACCTGGAAAAAGACGACGGTGTCGATCATCATGGTGACGTTGTCGCGGGTGATGACCGGCTGAGGGGGGAAGTCCGCCACTTCCTCCTTGAGGGAAACACGGCGGGCCACCCGCTCAATGAAGGGCAGCTTGATGTGAAGACCGGCCTCCCAGGTCGCCTTGTAGACGCCCAGGCGCTCAATGACGAAGGAATTGGACTGGGGCACGATGACAATGCAGCGCACCAGAACGACCAGTACGATGACCAGAAGGATCGCAGCAATGAGAAGTCCCATATGTAATTCTCCTTTTTTGGTTGATGAGTAAAGTTTCGGATGCCGGGTTCAGGGTGTCAGACCCCGGCAGTCTGTACGGATGCAACGGTGAGCACGGCGCCGTCGGCGGCAGTGACCTCACAGGGGGTCCCTTCGGGCAGGGCAGCGGCGGCTTTCGCCTGCCAATCCAGCCCGTCCACCCGGACGCGGCCGATGCCGCCCGGCACAATGGCCTTGAGCACCACACCGCGCTTGCCGACGACCAGCTGGGAACCGTTGGTGACCGGGGGCTTGCTGGCCGCCCGGCGCTTGGCGAGGGTGGGCACCATGACCGCAAGGATCACGGCCGACACCACCGCAAAGACGGCGAACTGCACAATGGCAGAGTCGGTAAAGAGGCTGGCGATCATGGCCGCGCCGGCCCCCACCGCAAACCAGATGGAGATCAGCGCGGTGGTGGCGGCCTCGGCCACCACAAAAGCGATGGTCAGAACCAGCCAGATCAGAGTATCCATTCCCATATATAGCACCTCCAGCTATCGGGGTAAACCGTGGGAAAACGTAACCACTGGAGACGGAGCCGGATTTGCCTCACATCGTACGCTGCTGCGCATTCTGCCGGACTTGGCTACGGTATCTCCCCCGGGCCTTTCGCCCACCGCACAGTGCCGGTCAGCGGCCTTTCTGCGTGCGGAAGATTCCTCCGTTCCAGATTGTCAATATTTTAACACAATCCGGTATGGAAGTCAATATATTCCGTTTTCACATTCATTTTCCACAATATATTGTGTTTACAAGTCTGCAAGTGGCCAGCGCTGGTAGAAAATATGCAGCTTGGGACCGCGGTTTACCGTTTTGAATTGTAAAATCGCTGTAAATTCCGCAAAATGGGAGATTTATACAAAAAAGCGCTCGGTTTTTGTACATGTCCAGTCCGGGCAGGGCGGCGCCGTTTCCGGATGAAATTTTGTCCTTTCGGGCCGGGTGATGGGAAAAGACAAAGAAAAGCGCCGCCCCGGACAAAAGCGGAGCGGCGCACAGGGCCGGTATTTTTTTGGTCAGCGGCGGACTTTGGTCAGTAGATGGCGAAGTAGCCCACGTGGGTGGGGTTGTTCTCCTCCACCAGGATGGTGAATCCGCCGGGGTTGACCTCGGTGACCTTGCCGAAAGCCTCGGTGGCCAGCAGGTGATCTCCCCGGTTGAGGACGATCTCGGCGGTGCGGGTCTTGCCGCGGCGGCGGTATTGCAGCAGGTCGCCCTCGGCGCGGACGATCTCGAAGCTGCCGCCCTGGAAGGCATCGCAGGTATTGCGCAGGGTCGCCAGGTTGCGGATAGGCCCGCGCAGCCGCTCCTCGGTGCTGTTCCAGTCAAAGAAGGCACGGTTGAAGGGGTCGCGGTAGCCCTGCATGGCGATCTCGTCCCCATAATAGACGCAGGGCACGCCGGGCAGGGTGAAGATCATGGCGTAGGCCAGCAGCAGGCGGCGGACTGCCGCGTCGTACTGGTCGGCGGGGATGCGGCGGCCGCTCTGCCAGTAGCGGTCCCGGCCGTTGGCGGGCTCCCCCGAGATGGCCGTCATGGCCCGCTCGGTGTCGTGGGTGGAGAGGAAGTTCATCAGGCAGTCGATGGCCGGTTTGGGGTAGTTCTCACAGATATTGAGCAGCCCCTCGGCCACATCGGCCACGTCGGCCCCCCGCACAAAGTCGATGGCGCAGTTGCGGAAGGGATAGTTCATGGTGGTGTCCAGCCCGTGTCCCCGCAGGTAGGTGCGGCGGCGGCCGAAGGCCTCCTTGGTAGTGGCATCCTCCCACACCTCGCCGATGAGCAGTTTGTCCTCCCCGTGGGACTTGACGGCCTGACGGATCTTTTCGATGAAATCATCGGGCAGCTCGTCGGCCACGTCCAGGCGGAAGCCGCTGGCGCCCAGGTTCAGCCAGGTGTCGATGACGCCGCCCTTGCCGCAGACAAACTCCACATAGGAGGGGTCATCCTCCTCCACCTCGGGCAGGGTCTCAAAGCCCCACCAGCTGCGGTAGCCGCAGGGATAGCCCGAGTCGAAGTCGTACCACGAGCGGTAGGGAGAATTGCGGTCGCGGTAAGCGCCGCCGGGGCCGTAGCGGCCCTCCCGGTTGAAGTAGATGGAGTCGGAGCCGGTGTGGCTGAACACCCCGTCCAGGATGATGCGGATGCCGTTCTGGGCAGCCTCGGCACACATGCGGGTGAATTCCTCGGTGGTGCCCAGCACCGGGTCGGGCTTGAGGTAGTTGGCCGTGTTGTACCGGTGGTTGGAGTGGGCCTCGAAGATGGGGTTGAGATAGATGCAGGTGACGCCCAGACGCTTCAGGTAGGGCAGTTTCTGACGGATGCCCGCAAAGTCGCCGCCGAAGTAGTCCCGGTTGAGATAGCCGTCGGCCTGCTCGGTGGGCCAGAAGTAGGGCTCTCCCGTCTTGTCCTCCCGGTAGATGCGGTCGGCAAAGGGCATGGCCTTGCCCGGCCGTCCCTCACAGAACCGGTCGGGGAAGATCTGGTACATGGTGCCGCCCCGCATCCATGCCGGGGTGGCAAAATCCGGCTCGTAGACGGTGAGCTGCCACTGACGGCCCGCCGTCCAGGAGAGTTCGCCCTCGTTGTGGGCGCCCCGGAAGATCTTGCGGAAATCGGTGTACAGATCAAAATAGTAGAAATACAGTCCCGTGGTGGTGGGGCGCACCTTGACCGAGAAGTGGTTGACCCCGGGGGTCTGACCTTCAAAGTTCATCCGGTAGTGGACCGGATCTTCCCGGTCCTTGGTCAGCACCAGGTGCGGGTCGACATACCCAAGCTGTTCCGGCACCGTCAGCCGGATGGTCACCTCCGTGCCGGCGGTCACCGCACCAAAAGGCTGTTTGCAGGCCGGATCGGTGCTGTTGTAATAGGTATGCATGGGCAGGACTCCTTTGTTGTGGGATAAGGCAGGGCACAGGCAGACACGGTCCGCCATACGAATGGCGTCCGAACCCGCAAAAGCGAGCCAGTGTCAACGCGCAATGTGCGCCGACAATGGCCCGCTTTTCAGGGTTTGCGACAAAGGTTCCGGTTGCGGACTCCGCCGGCGCGGCACGGAGAAATTCCCTGTACCGGCCCTGCGGCGGCCTTGCCTGTGTTCAGTTTATGCGGGGCGGCAATCATTTGACCGGAGTGATGCCCCAGATGTTGCGGGCGTAATCCATGACCGAGCGGTCGGCGGAGAAGATGCCCGAGTTGGCGATGTTCATCAGGCTCATGCGGTTCCAGGTCTTGCGGTCGGCGTAGAGACGCTGGACATCGGCCTGGGCGCGGCGGTAATCCTTGAAGTCGGCCATGACCATGTAGGGGTCGGAGTTGCGCAGGTTGTTGGTGACCTCGCTGAAGTTTTCGCCGTTCCAGCCCTTCTCCAGCATGTCGAGAACTGCCATGGCCACGTTGTCGTCGTAGATGAAGCTGCCGGGATGGTAGCCCATGCCCTTGAGGGCGTTGACCTCGGGTGTCAGCATGCCGAAGATGATCTCGTTGTCGCGGCCGGCGGCATCGGCGATCTCCACGTTGGCACCGTCCAGGGTGCCCAGGGTGACGGCGCCGTTGAGCATGAACTTCATGTTGCCGGTGCCGGAAGCCTCGGTGCCGGCCAGGCTGATCTGCTCGGAGACCTCGCTGGCGGGCATGAGACGCTCGGACAGAGTGACGCAGTAGTCCTCCAGATAGACGACGCGCAGCTTGTCACGCACGGCGGGATCGGAGTCGATGAGCTGGCCCAGCTTGCAGATCATGCGGATCATCTGCTTGGCCATGTAGTAGCCCGGGGCGGCCTTGGCGCCGAAGATGTAGGTCTTGGGCACAAAGTCGGCGTTGGGATTGTTCTTCAGGTAGAGGTACTGCGCCGCAATGTTCAGGGCGTTGAGGTGCTGGCGCTTGTACTCGTGCATGCGCTTGACCTGGCAGTCGAAGATGGAGTCGGGGTCGATCTCCTGGCCGGTGGCCTTGCGCAGATAGTCGGCAAAGATGGCCTTGTTTTCCCGCTTGACCTTGCCCAGGCGCTCCAGGACGGAGGCGTCGTCGGCAAACTTCTCCAGCTTTTTCAGGTTGGAGGCGTCCTGCTTGAAGCCGTCGCCGATGACGTCGGTGAGCAGGTTGGTCAGGCCGGGGTTGGAAGCCAGCAGCCAGCGGCGGTAGGCGATGCCGTTGGTGACGTTGGTGAAGGCCTTGGGCTTGTACAGGAAATAATCATGGAAGACGCTGTCCTTGATGATCTCGCTGTGCAGCTTGGACACGCCGTTGATGGAGTGGCAGGTGTAGGCGCAGATGTTGGCCATGCGGACCTGGTTGTCGCCCAGGATGGCCATGTAGTTGATCTTGCCCTGGTCGCCGGGGAAGGCGCGCTCCAGGTCGGCGCGGCAGCGGCGGTCCATCTCGCAGACGATCTGCCAGATGCGGGGCAGGGTGGAGCGGAAGATGTCCACATTCCACTTTTCCAGCGCCTCGCTCATGACGGTGTGGTTGGTGTAGGCGAAGGTGCGGCGGCAGATGTCGAAGGCGGCATCCCACTCGTAGCTGCACTCATCCAGCAGGATGCGCATCATCTCGGGGATGGCCAGGGTGGGATGGGTGTCATTGAGCTGGATGGCAACCTTGTCGGGGAGGTTGTCCAGCGTGCCGTACTGGCTCAGGTGGATGCCCAGGATATCGGCGATGGATGCCGCCGAGAAGAAGTACTGCTGGCGCAGGCGCAGGATCTTGCCCTCGGTGTGGTTGTCGTTGGGGTAGAGGATCTTG
>JAHZHS010000102.1 GCA_019420135.1 Oscillospiraceae bacterium
TACAGATGTATCTGGACGTGCTGGCCAAGGACACCATAGCCGAGGGGGCAAAGATCGAGGTCATTGAGGTCCCGCTGCGGGTCCGGTGTCTGGACTGCGGCCGGGAAAGCGACATTGACCGCCGGCACATCGAGTGCCCTTTCTGCAAGAGCATCCGGCTCAAGCGGTTGTCCGGGCGGGAATTTCTGGTTGACAGTTTGGAGGTTGATACATAAATGGAGATTAAAGTTCTGCATCAGGTCATGGAATGGAACGAGGATGTCAGCGCTCAGGTCCGGGAGATGCTCCACGGCAGCAAAGTCTGTATGATCAATGTCATGGGCAGCCCCGGAGCCGGTAAAACCACCCTGATCACCTCCATGATCGAACGCCTGCGCAGAGAGTTTTCCATCGGCGTCATCGAGGGCGATATCACCGGACAGATCGACGCCGAAAAGATCGCGGCGCTGAACATCCCTGCGGTACAGCTCAACACCGATGGCGCCTGCCACATCGAGGCCATGAGCATCCAGCACATCCTGCCTCAGTTTGACCTGGACAAGCTGGATGTCCTGTTCGTGGAGAACATCGGCAACCTGGTCTGCCCTGCCGAGTTCAACATCGGCGAGGATTTCCGCCTTACCGTGCTGAGTGTACCGGAAGGCGACGATAAGGTGGCCAAATATCCCCTGATGTTCACCGACACCGACTGTCTGGCAGTGAACAAGGGGGACATGCTGCCCTACTTTGAGTTTGATCTGGATCGGGTTCGTGCCGATTATCGCGGCGTCAATCCGGAAGGACCCATGTTCGTCGTCTCCAGCCGCACCGGCGACGGGCTGGACGAACTGGCCGCTCACCTGGCCGGGCGCATCCGCGCAGCGCTGGCATGACCCCCTCCTCGCAGCGAATCCGCATTGCAGTCAGCGGCATTGTGCAGGGGGTAGGGTTCCGCCCCTTCCTCCACCGGCTGGCAAGGAAGTACCGACTGAACGGATGGGTGCGTAACACCTCCTCCGGTGTAGAGCTGGAACTGGAAGGTGCTGCCGCCGCACTGGACGGGTTTGTTGCCGATCTTCGGCACGAGGCACCGCCTTTGGCCGTGGTCGAGGACATTGATGTGGTGCCGCTGGAGGGACAGGCCGGATATACCGGTTTTACCATCCGGGACAGCCGGGTAGACGGCGGCGCCACCCTGGTGTCCCCCGACATTGCCCCCTGCCCCTCCTGTCTCAAGGAGCTGTATGACCCGTCTGACCGCCGCTATCGCTACCCTTTTATAAATTGTACCGACTGCGGTCCCCGGTTTACCATCATCCGCACCCTGCCCTACGACCGGCCGGGGACTTCCATGGCCGGGTTTGCCATGTGCCCTGACTGCGCCGCGGAATACCGCAGTATCTCCACCCGGCGCTACCATGCCCAGCCGGACTGCTGCCCCGTCTGCGGGCCCCGTGCTTTTTATCTGGACGACCGAGGGATTCCGGTACCGGGAGATCCCATCGCACTGGCCCAACAGGCACTGGCCGCGGGGGGGATTGTCGCCGTCAAGGGTGCGGGCGGGATTCATCTTGCCTGTGATGCCTGCAATCCTGATGCAGTTCGCCGTCTCCGGCGCCGCAAACATCGGGAGGAAAAGCCGCTGGCCATCATGTGCCAGGACCTGGATGCAGTCAACCGCATCTGCCGGGTGGATGCCGACGAGGCTGCCATCCTGCAAAGTGTGCGGCGCCCCATCCTGCTGCTGCGAAAGAAAAATCCTCGCGCTCTGCCTGAGCTGAGCGCCAATGCCCGTGTGGGCGTCATGCTGCCTTACACGCCGCTGCATGTTCTTCTTCTGGACGGCAGCGCGGGCGGCCCCGACATGCTGGTCATGACCAGTGCCAATCTGCCCGGCCGTCCGGTCATGACCGGGAACGCGGAGGCGCTCCTGGGTCTCTGTGGCATTGCGGACGGGTATCTGCTCCACAACCGGGACATCGTCAACCGGTGCGACGACTCGCTGGCAGCCGTATGGCGCGGGCAGGAATATTTTTTCCGCCGCAGCCGGGGATACGCCCCTCAGCCTTTGACGGTTCCATGGGATGTGAGCGGCATTCTGGCCTTCGGGGCCGAGCAGAAAGCCTCCTTTGCCGCCGGGCGGGAACATCATGCCTTTCTCAGCCAGCATATCGGAGATCTGAAAAATGCCGAGACGCTGGATCATTACCGCAGTGCCAGAGAAACGTATCTGCGATTGTTCGGCATCCGGCCTTCCCTGATGGTCTGTGACCTGCATCCCGATTATTTTTCCACCAGAGCGGCGCAGGACGAGGCCCGGCACAGCGACCTGCCGCTGTTGCAGGTACAGCACCACTGGGCCCATATGGCTGCCTGCATGGCCGACAACCGGCTGGAGGGAGAAGCCTTCGGCATCCTCTGGGACGGCACCGGTCTGGGGACCGACGGCACCATCTGGGGCGGAGAGTTTTTTGTCGGCGGGTACAGGCAGTTTTGCCGGGTAGGTTCCATCCGCCCGGTACGGTTGCCCGGCGGGGATACGGCCACCCAGAAAATCAGCCGCATTGCCCTTTCCCTCGCCTGGGATGCGGGGCTTTCCGCCAGTACCCTGCCCGAAATCCAAGGACGCACCGCCTTGCTGGCCATGCTGGAAAAAGGAATTTCCTGTCCATCCGCCAGCAGCATCGGGCGGCTGTTTGACGGCGTCTATTCCCTGCTGACCGGGCGTCAGGCCGCCGCCTATGACGGCCAGGCGCCCACCCTGCTGGAAGCCCTGGCGGATGTCCATATCCCCGGGAGGGAGTATCCGGTCTGTTTCTATGAGGAAGACGGCTTGCGCCGTTTTGACACCCGTCCGCTGATCCGCGCCCTTTGCTCCGATCTGGCGGCAGGTGTCTTCCCTGCTGCCATGGCACGCGGATTTATGGATGCGCTGTGCCGCATGGCGCTGGAGCAGTGCCGGGCCCTCAATTCTCAGAAGCTGCCGGTGGTTTTGTCCGGAGGCGTTTTTCTCAATCAGTATCTTTTATCCCGGATTACCCGTCTGCTGGAAGCAGATGGCTACCGGGTCTACACACATTGCCGCGTTTCACCGGGTGACGAAGGCCTCTGTCTGGGTCAGCTGGCAATCGCGGCCGCGCAAAGGAGCGTTGATATCCATGTGTCTGGCAGTTCCGCTGAAGATCGTATCCGTTGACGGCAAGCATGCCGTGGGAGAGGCTGCCGGTCTTTCCCAGACCATCCGGGTGGACTTCATCCCCGGTGTCCAGCCCGGCGACTATGTTATGGTGCATGCCGGCTTTGCCATCCAGAAGCTGACGCAGCAGCAGGCGGAAGAAAATCTGGCCTGCATTCAGGAGGCTATCCATGCTCTTTGAGGATTCCTTCCGCCGTCCGGAAGGGGCCCAGCGCCTTCTGGATGCCATTCATGAGCTGACCAGAAAAACGGGGCCGGTTCGGCTGATGGAAATCTGCGGCACGCACACCATGGCCATCGCCAAGGCCGGGCTGCGCACCGCCCTGGCCCCGGATGTGCGCCTGCTCTCGGGGCCAGGATGCCCTGTCTGTGTGACTTCCTCCGGAGAAATCGACGGAATTCTCCGGCTCTGCGGACAGCCCGGCGTCATTGTGGCCAGCTACGGTGATCTGCTCCGGGTGCCGGGTTCCGTGCGGGGAGACACCTTGCTCCGCCGCCGTGCCGCCGGCGCCGAGATCAAAACCGTCTACTCCCCCATGGAGGCCGTGGAACTGGCTGCCGCCCATCCCGAAGCGCAGGTTGTCTTTCTCGGCGTGGGATTTGAGACCACAGCCCCAGGCACGGCAGCCTGCATTCTGGAGGCCAGCGAGCGGGGACTGAACAACTTTTCCGTTCTCTGTCTGCTCAAACGCACCGAGCCCGCTCTGCGCACCCTGATAGCCGCCCCCGACTTTGCCGTGGATGGCTTTCTCTGTCCCGGGCATGTGGCTGCTGTGACGGGGGCAGATGCCTTCGCTTTTCTGCCCCGGGAGTACGGACTGCCCGCAGTGGTCAGCGGCTTTGAGGCGGGCGACATTCTTTACTCCGTCTGGCGGCTGGTCTCTCTGCTGGCAGAGGGGCGCCCGGATCTGGAAAACGAATACACCCGCCTGGTTTCTCCCAAGGGCAACCCGGCAGCGCTGGCCGCCATCGACCAGGTGTTTGAACACCGCATCAGTCTGTGGCGGGGGCTGGGAGAGATCCCGGACAGCGGCTACGCTCTGCGGCCGGAATACCGCCGGTGGGACGCCGCAGAAAAATTCGGGTTTGCGCCCGCAAACGCCAGCGAAGTGCCGGGCTGCCGGTGCGGCTCCGTAATTCGCGGGGTATGTGAACCTGCGGACTGTCCGTTGTTTGGCAAAGTCTGCACGCCGGCGGATCCCGTGGGGCCTTGTATGGTTTCCAGCGAGGGCGCCTGTGCGGCAGCTTGGAAATACCGCACCCACTGATTGGTGGAATCCGTCATACACAAGGAGCACTTTCATGAAAGAGATTATTACGTTGGATCACGGCAGTGGCGGGCTGCGCACCTCCGAACTGATTGAACAGGTTTTGCTGCCCGCCTACGGCAACGCGGCCCTGAACGAGCTGGGAGACGGCGCTGTTCTGTCCGATCTGGGCGGACGGCCGGTCTTTTCCACCGACAGTTTTGTGGTGACTCCCTGGCGTTTTCCCGGCGGAGACATCGGCAAACTGGCGGTGTGCGGCACGGTCAACGACGTCTGCATGGCGGGCGGCGAACCCAGATATCTGAGTCTGGCCCTGATTCTGGAGGAAGGCTTCGCCATGGAGGATCTGCGGGCCATTGTGTCCTCCGCAGCCGAGACGGCCAAAATCTGCGGCGTCCAGATCGTCACCGGGGACACCAAGGTGGTGGAGCGCGGCCATGTGGACGGCATCTACATCAATACAGCGGGCATCGGTGTCCTGCGGGCCGAAGGGCTGGGCCGATCGGCCATCCAGCCCGGGGATGCCGTATTGGTGAGCGGCAGTGTGGGCTGCCACGGCGCCGCCGTCATGATGGCCCGGGGAGACATCCCCTGCGAGGGGACCCTCCTCTCCGACTGCCGCCCCCTCCACCAGCTGAGCAAGGCCGCCCTTGCCGCAGGCGGTGTGCGGATCCTGCGGGATCCCACCCGCGGCGGTGTGGCCACCACTCTCAATGAATTTGTGGAACACGGTCCCCTTTCCATTGAATTGGAGGAAGATTCCATTCCCGTGGATCCCGCCGTTGCCGCGGCCTGCGATCTGCTGGGCCTTGACCCGCTGTATGCCGCCTGTGAAGGCCGTATGCTGGCAATCGTGGATCCCACCCATACAGACGCTGTTCTTGCAGCTTTGCGTGCTCTGCCCGGCGGCGAGGGCGCAGTGCAAATCGGCCGGGTAACCACTTCCCGTCCTGGGCAGGTGGTGCTCCATGCCGCTTTCGGCAGCCGAATCCTGGGCAAGCTGACCGGTGCACAACTGCCCCGTATCTGCTGAGTGCCGCAAGTATCCTATCACAGATGCTCTTATAACAAAACAGCCCTTTCCCATACCAGGTATGGGAAAGGGCTGTTTTGTTGATTTATGTGGCTGCGTTGGGTTCAAAATGCTGTCTTCAGCCGCCGGTAGATGTTTCGTCGGACGGTTGGCCGATTTTTCCGCCAAGGCGGGCATCCAGCCATGCCAGCTCCATTTCGAACACTTCCCTGCAGTTGGTCTCATTGTGCATCTCGTGGCGGCCCCCTTCATAGAGCTGGCAGGTCAGGTCCCCAACGCCGGCATCCCCCAGCATGGCGTACACTTCCCGGACGCCGGCACCATAGTCCCCCACCGGGTCCTCCGTACCGGAAACCAGCAGGATCGGCAGATCCTTGGGGATTGCCTCCGCCCATTTCCGGCTGCTGACGTGGGTCAGGGCCTGGAGCATATCCCGGTAGGCAGCCGCTGTAAAAGTGAAATTGCAGTCCGGGTCGGCATCGTATTCGGCCACGACCTGAGGGTCCCGGCTGATCCACGCATTTTTGGATGTGGCGCCCGGGATACGGCTGCAATACTTGGCAAACTGAGACTTGATGAGTACCCGGGAATGGTAGCGGGAGCCCGCCGTCCCTGCTGCCACCGTGCTGACCGCATATCCCAATTCGTTACGGGCGGAAGGCCCCGCCGTACCGCTCAGGATCAGACCGCGGATGGTATCCGGCCAGTACTCGGCATACCACCGTGCAAAGAAGCTTCCCATGCTGTGTCCGTACAGGAAAACAGGCAGACCTGGATACCGCCGGTGCAGACGATCGTTCATGGTCTTGAGATCGGACAGAATCAGCTTCCATCCGTTTTTGTCGGCTATATGGCCATGTTCCTCGGGCGGGACACTGGCACCGTGTCCCAAGTGATCGTTGCCGCCCACCGCATATCCATGGGTGGTGAAAAATTCGATCAGGCGGCGGTACCGCCCGATATATTCACACATGCCGTGGCTAATCTGGATGATTCCCCTGGGCATGCCCTGTATCGGCGGATACAGGTATGCCGCAATGGTATGCCTTCCATCCGCCGAGGGATAGGCAATCTTCTCATACCGAAGTTCCGCCATTCCCTTGTCCCCCTTTCTCTGTACGGCGCCTGTTCAGAACCGTTCCACCCCTTCTGTGGTGACGCGGGCGTAGACAAGGGGCGGCAGTTTGGTTTTTTCCTCCGAAATGATGAGCCCGCCGCGGTACATTTCCTCCGCCGGTGCAAACAGAGCGGGATCATCCGCGTAGAAGGTACAGATGGAATCGCCCGACTGTACCCGGTCGCCCAGCTTTTTGTGCATGATGATACCCGCCGCAAAGTCGATGGAATCCTCCTTGCGGATGCGCCCCGCTCCCAGCAGCACACTGGCATTGCCGATCTTCTCCACGTCGTTTTTGGCGATGTAACCGCCCTCCCGGGCGGTGATTTCGTAGCTGTACTTTGCCTTTTTCAGTTTATCGGGATTTTTCACCGCCTCGACGTCGCCGCCCTGGGCTGCGAACATCTGGCAGCATTTGACAAATGCTGTGCCGTCCTGAAGGGTGCACTCCGCCATGGCGCGGCACTCTGCCAATGTTCCCTTGCCGGCCAGCACCAGCATGTTGGATGCAAGCTGCAAACAGACTTCGGTCAGATCGGCAGGGCCCTTGCCCTTGAGCACGGCGATGCTCTCCGCTATTTCCAGGGAGTTGCCGATATTATGCCCCAGGGGTTTGTCCATATCCGTGATGAGCGCCGCCACCTTGCGGCCATGGGCGGTGCCGATGGAGACCATCAGGCGGGCAAGCTCAATGGCGTCATCCAGATTTTTCATAAAGGCGCCGTCTCCCATGGTGACATCCAGCAGGATGGCATCGGAACCCGCTGCCAGCTTTTTGCTCATGATGGAGGAGGCAATCAGCGGGATGCAGCCTACCGTAGCCGTCACATCCCGCAGGGCG
>JAHZHS010000103.1:0-3765 GCA_019420135.1 Oscillospiraceae bacterium
CGGCGGCCTGCCTGCCGCCGAGGATGAGCCGCCCCCGCTGCAGAAAAAGCTGGATCAGCTGGGCCAGACCCTGTCCAAGCTGGTGCTGGGCATCTGCGTGTTCATCTTCCTCTTCAACCTGATCTCTGCCGGCCGCTTTGACCTGGACACCGTGCTGTCCACCTTCATGGTAGCCGTATCCCTGGCCGTGGCCGCCATCCCCGAAGGTCTGGCTACCGTCGTCACGGTGGTGCTGTCCATCGGCGTCACCAATATGTCCAAGCGCAATGCGGTCATCCGCAAGCTGACTGCCGTTGAGACGCTGGGCTGCGCCCAGGTCATCTGCTCGGACAAGACCGGCACCCTGACCCAGAACAAGATGACTGTTGTGGAGCACACCGGCGACGATGAGAAGGCTCTCGCCACCGCCATGGCCCTGTGCAGCGACGCCAAGCTCAACGATGCCGGTGAGGCCGAGGGCGAACCCACCGAGGCTGCCCTGGTTGCCTATGCCGCGTCGGTGGGACTGCCCAAGTCCCAACTGGAGGCTGCCGAACCCCGTGTGGACGAGGCTCCCTTTGACTCCGGCCGCAAGATGATGTCCACCATCCATAAGACCGCCGACGGCTTTGTCCAGTACACCAAAGGCGCCCCCGACGAGATCCTGCGCCGCTGCTCCAGCTATCTGGAAAACGGCAAGGCCGTTCCCATGACCGATGAGAAGCGCGCCGCCATCCTGGCCGACAACAAGGCTCTGGCCGACCGCGCCCTGCGCGTCCTGGCCGCCTCCCGCCGTTTCTGGAAAGAGCGTCCCGCCAGCAATGATCCCGCTTACCTGGAACAGGATCTCTGCTTCATCGGCCTGACCGGCATGATCGACCCGGTCCGCCCCGAGGTCAAGGCCGCTATCGAGGAATGCCGCAGCGCAGGCATCCGCCCGGTCATGATCACCGGTGACCACAAGGATACCGCCGTGGCCATCGCCACCGAGCTGGGCATCATCTCCAGCCCCGACCAGGCCATTACCGGCGCCGCCCTGGACGACATCTCCGACGAGGAGCTGAGCAAGACCATCCGGAACTACGGCGTCTACGCCCGCGTACAGCCGGAACACAAGGTCCGCATCGTCACCGCCTGGAAGAAGGCCGGCTGCGTCACCGCCATGACCGGCGACGGCGTCAATGACGCCCCGTCCATCAAGTCCGCCGACATCGGTATCGGCATGGGCATCACCGGCACCGACGTCACCAAGAACGTGGCCGACATGGTGCTGGCCGACGACAACTTTGCCACCATCGTCAACGCCGTGGACGAGGGCCGCCGCATCTACGACAACATCCGCAAGGCCATCCAGTTCCTGCTGGCCTCCAACATGAGCGAGGTGCTGGGCGTCTTCTTCGCCACGCTGATGGGCTTCACCCTGCTGCAGCCGGTGCATCTGCTCTTCATCAACCTGATCACCGACTGCTTCCCCGCCCTGGCCCTGGGCCTGGAAAAGGCGGAGCCTGACGTCATGTCCCGCCCGCCCCGCAAGGCCTCCGACGGTATCTTTGCCGGCGGTCTGGGTGTTGATATCGCCTATCAGGGCATCCTGATCACCATTATCACCCTGGCCTCCTATATCATCGGCCACTGCATGGAAGTGGGCTACTTCGAGATGCCCAAGGGCGTCTCCCCCGACGGCATGACCATGGCCTTCCTGACTATGAGCATGTGCGAGATCGTTCACAGCTTCAACATGCGCACAGCCACAACCTGGTCCTGTGGGGCGCCATGCTGGGCAGCCTGCTCCTGACCACTGTCGTGCTGGAGGTTCCCTTCATCGCCAACGCTTTCGGCTTTACCCCCGTGGATCTGCCGGAATACCTGATCGCCCTTCTTCTGGCGGTCATGGTCCTGCCTATCGTCGAGATCGTCAAGGCTTGCCAGCGCGCTTACGCCAAGCACCGCGCCCATGCCGCCTGATTGACAGGTGGGATCCCCTGGGCAAATCGGCGCTTGCTGCACTGATTGCGCCAGATTTTCTGCGTAACAAAGCCAAATATTCCGCATTCCATATACAGCGCATACAAAAGCGGCAGAGCCGCCGGTCCCTTCGGGGACCGGCGGCTCTGCCGTCTTTTTGGATGTGGGGTGTTCTACTGGGGATGCTGCCAGGTCTCAGTCCCGGCGCGCCTTGCGGAAGTCCTTGAGGGCCTGCAGTTCGGCCAGGTCATAGGGCGTGTTCTGGTACACATAGTAATTCAGCCAGTTGGTGTACAACAGATGCCCATGGGCACGCCAGCGGAAAATCGGTTCCTTGTCGGGGTCGTCGTCAGGGTAGTAGTTGAGGGGGACGTTAATGTCCTTGCCCTGGGCCACATCCCGGCGGTACTCGGTATCCAGAGTGTACTTATCGTACTCGGGATGGCCGATGACAAAGATCTGTCGGCCGGAATCGGTGGAGAGCAGCATGGGTCCGGCAATATCGCTGCGGGCCAGCACGCGCAGTTCCCCGCAGTCGGCAATGTCCTGCTCATTGAGGCCTGCCCAGCGGCTGTGAGGAGCGTAGAATACCTCGTCAAAGCCACGGACCAGCGGATTAGACGGCCGGGTGACCCGGTGTTCAAAGACGCCGAACATCTTCTTGGGCAGATGCACCTTGCGCACACCAAAATGGTAGTACAGCCCCGCCAGCGCTCCCCAGCACAGATGGATGGTGGAGTAGACGTTGGTCTTGGTGTAGTCCATGATCCGGCAGAGCTCATCCCAGTAATCCACCTGCTCGTAGTCCATGTCCTCCAGCGGCGCACCGGTGATGATCATGCCGTCGAAGCGCTCGTCCTTGACCTCGTCAAAGGTCTTGTAGAAAGCCTTCATGTGTTCCTGAGGGGTATGGGTCGCGGGATGAGTGGCCGTCTGCAGAAAAGTCAACTGCACCTGCAGCGGACTGTTGGCCAACAGGCGGGCCAGCTGCGTCTCGGTCACAATCTTGGTGGGCATCAGGTTCAGAATCAGGATCCGCAGCGGGCGAATCTCCTGGCTCTGGGCACGCTCCTTGCGCATGACAAAGACGTTCTCGCTGGCCAAGGCCTCATAGGCGGGCAATTCCTTGGGAATGATCAGCGGCATGGTGTTCTCCTTTCGGCGTGTTTGCTGCGCCGTGCGGTTTTGTTCAGATCTTGTCCAGTGCCTGAGCGATGTCGGCAATCAGGTCTGCCTTGTCCTCCAGGCCACAGCTCATGCGGACCAGATCGGGCTTGACACCGGCGGCGGCCAGCTGCTCGTCGTTCATCTGGCGATGGGTCGTGCTGGCGGGATGGAGGCAACAGGTGCGGGCATCGGCCACGTGAGTCTCGATGGCTGCCATCTTCAGGTAGCCCATGAACGCCTTGGCTGCCTCGCGGCCGCCCTTGACGCCGAAGCTAACCACGCCACAGCTGCCGTGAGGCAGGTACTTCTGGGCCAGGGCATGGTAAGCGTTGCCGGGCAGGCCGCAGTAATCCACGTAAGCGATCTTGGGATGGGCGGCCAGGAACTCGGCCACAGCCTGACCGTTCTCGCAATGGCGGGCCATGCGGACATGGAGGCTCTCAAGGCCCAGGTTGATCATGTAGGCGTTGATGGGGCTCTGGGTGCAGCCGAAGTCACGCATGAGCTGGGCTGTCGCCTTGGTGATGAAGGCCCCCTCCTTGCCGAAGCGCTCGGCGTAGGTGATGCCGTGGTAGCTGTCGTCCGGGGTGGTCAGGCCGGGGAATTTGTCGGCATGGGCCATCCAGTCGAACTTGCCGCCGTCGATGATGGCAC
>JAHZHS010000103.1:3775-7430 GCA_019420135.1 Oscillospiraceae bacterium
TGGTGGTGGAGTGGGTCACAATATCCGCACCCCACTCGATGGGACGGCAGTTGACCGGGGTGGCAAAGGTGTTGTCCACAATGAGGGGAACACCATGGCGGTGGGCCGCATTGGCAAAGCGCTCAATGTCCAGCACCGTCAGGGCGGGGTTGGCGATGGTCTCGCCGAACATGGCCTTGGTGTTGGGCTGGAAGGCAGCATCCAGTTCCTCATCGGTGGCGTCGGGCGAAACAAAAGTCGCGGTGATGCCCATCTTGGCCATGGTGACCGAGATCAGATTGAAGGTGCCGCCGTAGATAGAGCTGGAGGCGACGATATGGTCGCCTGCATTGCAGATGTTGAACAGGGCAAAGAAGTTGGCCGCCTGGCCGCTGGACGTCAGCATGGCAGCGGTGCCGCCCTCCAGCTGGGCCAGCTTGGCCGCCACATAGTCGCAGGTGGGGTTCTGCAGGCGGGAATAGAAATAGCCGGAGGCTTCCAGGTCAAAGAGTTTGCCCATCTCGTCGGAGGTGTCATATTTGAATGTGGTGCTCTGGATGATGGGGATCTGGCGCGGCTCGCCGTTGGCGGGGGTGTAACCGCCCTGCACGCAGGCGGTGCCGAGAGACATCGGTTGATTTGCCATGATTCGGTACTTCCCTTCTATGTTGTTGCGCTGCCGAGAACCATTGCCGCATGGCCGGTCCAAAAAACAGCAGATATATAGTTTTATTGTAGTCGCTGCCCCGCCCGATTGCAAGAGAAGTTGTCAAATCTCCCGAAAAGTCCTGTTATCAGCTTTTATGAATTGCAGCTGCCAAAACCCGGAAAGGGGGGCCTGCCGGGCGGCGATTATTCTTGACGGGACTGCGCCCCGGGCATATAATTATAAATAGAGATTTGTGTGAACGGAGCCCCGAGCCGGCTTTGCCAAACGGTCGAAGCGCGAGAAATACGTTGCTGCACCGTCACATTTTGTTGCAATATGCGGTGCATTTCCAAGAGAGATCACCGCGCAGATTGGAGGCATATTATGTCCTGGATGATCGTTTCCGACACTTCCTGTGAGATCCGCCGCATGGAGGATCTTGCCCCGGGAGTTCAGTTCGGGCTTGTCCCTTTCAAGATCCGCGTGGGCGAGCGGGAATTCGTCGACCTGCCCACCCTCAATGTGGGCCAGATGCTCCAGGCGATGACCGATTATAACGGCGGCAGCTCCACCGCCTGCCCCAGCCCCGAGGAATGGGCCGAGCTGTTTTTGCAGGCTGACAACGTCATTGCCATCACCATCAGCCACAATCTTTCCGGGAGCTACAACGCCGCTCAGAGTGCCCGGGAAATGGTGCTGGACGAATACCCCAATAAGAATATCTTCATTCTGGATACCCTGAGCTGTGCCGGTGCTCTGGAAGAGGCCGCCTGTCTAGCCAACCGTTTGATCGGCGAGGGACGCAGCTTTGAGGAGATCTGCCGCGCCCTGACTGCCCACAACGATACCGGCCACATTCTGTTTGCCCTGGCAAGCTTCGACAATCTGGCTAAGGCGGGCCGCGTCAGCCGGGTGGTGGGCTTTATTGCCGGAGCCCTCAACATGCGGGTGCTGGGCCGCCGCACGCAGGACGGCAAGATTGATTTCTTCTTCAAGACCCGGGGCGAGACCCGCGTGCTGGCCCGCATTCTGGAGCAGATGGATCAGGATGGCTTTGACGGGAGCCACACTGTGCGCATCAGCCACTGCGACAACGAGAAGGCCACCGCCCTGCTGGAGCACGGCATCCGCGCCAAATGGCCGGACGCCGAGATCGTCGTCACCCCCTGTGCCGGGCTTTGCAGTTTCTATGCCCAGGACCAGGGGCTGATCCTGACATACTGATCCTGTTGTTTTCTCTATCCAATTTTGTTTCCCAACAAACCCAATCACCCCGCCCCTTCGGAGCAGCAAGATAGCGGCTCCCCGGGGGCCGGGTGTTGTGGTTCTGTCCCGGATTGACCGGAGCTATAAGGCTGCGGGCAGCTGCCAGATTTCGCTGGTCATAGAGTCATCCCCGTTTCTGACCAGAATCTGGGCGGTAACAACAGTTCCATCCGAGCCGGTCTGCCAGACAAGTTCGGTATCCCCCTCTGTCCAGCTGCTCTCCGACAGGTAGGTCCCTTCCCCGAAGTACCAGCCCGTGCCAAGGCTGCCTTTGCTCAGGGCTGCCGTCTCGGTGTTCAGCAGCGTACCAGCGGCACGGATTTCCTCAGGTGTCAGGGACGCAGGCTGCCCCACGGCATCGTCCGTCTGCGCAGCGGCCTCCTCCTCCGGGCTGCCGGAAGCGGGCTGTGCCTCCTCCGGCCCGCCGGACTTCCACTCGTCGATGAAGTTCCGGGCAGCTTCCGGGTCGGCTTTGTTCTCATCCAGAGGCAGATCAAACACCAGGTTGACTCCTGCATAGTCCGGATTGGCGGTGACGGCACCGGTGGAAACATCAAACCGGAATGCCTCGGTATTATAGAAGGCACTGCCGGTGGATACACACAGCACCACGTCCCGGTCGGCAAAGATCTCCACATTGTCGCAGCCGATAAGCAGATAGCGAACCCCGTCCTGTACCACATCCTTGCGTTCCGGGTTCAGCCAGTATTCGGCGGGCTGCAGGTCGGGAATGGCCAGTCGGGGCTGGGCATAGCTGTCTGACAGGCGAAAAGGATCGCTCTCGTCGGTCAGTTCCGGCATAGGCGTCCCGTCCGATTTCCGCACAGCCACCACCGCGTAGGTAGTACCGTTTTCCGGTACACCGTCAGTCCAGCCGCTGCTCCAGGTATCGGTCAGGTGATCGCCGGTGACCAGCCCGAGAAGCGTCACGTCATAGCCCGCGTCGGACTGGGTCTCGTTGACCGCAATGGCACCGTCCCCCTCAAACAGAGCGGCAACATTGCTTTCCCCCGCTGTCGCGGCGGCCCGGGAGGCACTCAGCATCACTCCGGCTGCGTATACGCCGCCGCCCAGGCAGGCGGCCGCCAATCCGGCAGCAACGGCAACAGGAAGTCTGTGTTTTCTCATGGCAGGTACTCCTTCCGGTAAACGGGCAGCGCCTTTCCGGCGCGCCGCCCGGCAAATCTCCTGCCGGTCCAGCCCGCAGGCCGAAAGTGCTTTGCGCATCAGATCGGATTCTCTCATCATTCGGCACCGTCCTTTTGATACAGTTCTCGTAATTTTGCCAGCGTGCGGTAAAGCTTTGACTTGACGGTCGCTTCCTTCATGCCCAGCATCTTCGCCGTCTGGGACAGAGACATGTCCAGCCAGAAGCGGCAGATGAAGATCCGCTGTACATCCGGAGGCAATTGTCTGATGTTCTCTGCCAGTTCCGCAGCAAGAGCCTTGTCCTCCGCCAGACGTTCCGGCAGCTCGGGGTCGGGAAAATCCCATGGCCCGTCACAGATCTCCTCCCTGTTTGCCTCCCCGCCAAAGCGATCCAGGGAAATCAGGCAGGCAAGCCGTCGGCGCAGGCCGTAATAGCGGCACAGCTTGGATTTTGCCACATGCTGTACAAAGGCTTTGGGGCGTTTGAAATAGTCCGGCCCCTTTTGCAGCAGCACAGAATAGACCTCCGCATAAACTTCCTGCATCAGGTCGGGTATCTGGGCGGGATCCGCACAGCGCCGGGTCAGGTAGAGCAAGATGTCGTCATAACTT
>JAHZHS010000104.1 GCA_019420135.1 Oscillospiraceae bacterium
GACCTGGTCGTTGCCCTTGCCGGTGCAGCCGTGGCAGATGGCGTCGGCGCCTTCTTTAATGGCGATCTCGGCCAGGGCCTTGGCGATGCAGGGACGGGCGTGGCTGGTGCCCAGCAGGTAATCCTCATACTTGGCGTCGGCCTTGAGGCAGGGCCAGATGAAGTCCTCCACATACTCCTTCTTCAGGTCGAGGACGTACAGCTTGGAGGCGCCGGTCTTTTTGGCTTTTTCCTCCAGGCCGTCCAGCTCGGTGCCCTGGCCCACGTCGCCGGAGACGGCGACGACCTCGCAGTTGTTATAGTTTTCCTTCAGCCAGGGAATGATGATGGAGGTGTCCAGGCCGCCCGAGTAGGCCAGCACGACTTTTTTGATGTCCTGTTTCGATTTCTTCATAACAAATCCCTCTCCCGTCTATCGCTCAGAAATGAGTTTGAATAAATATTCATTGCATGTTTTTATTATAATCTGGATTGCGCAAATTGCAAGACGGCATTTCCCACAAACTGACAAGAATATACCATACGAATTTATGCACTTTGCTTGCAATATGCGCACCACAATCTGCAAAAGACGGATAGAATTGCATGATATGCATAAAATATTCATTTTGGAACGCAAAAAACGCAGGGACGGTCCCCTCTTGCGCATTGGGGCCCCATCCCGTATACTGATAAGGATGGGCGAAAGCGCGGATACCACAGGAAAACAGAGGCTTTGCAAAAACTGCGAAGCATCGCAGTCAGGCTTGTGGGGCTTTGTTTTGGTGGGCAACCGCGCAGAATCCGCCCCGGAAAAAACGACCGTAACAGACGGCGGAATGGCGGTGTATCCGGTTATGATGAAGATCTATCGAACCAAAGACCAGCAGCTGACCCGGGAGGACAATTTCGAGGAAGGCTGCTGGATCTGTATGACCGCCCCCTCCCAGGAGGAGATCCGCAAGGTGGCCACCTCCCTGGACATTGAGCCCGCCGACCTGCAGGCCGCCCTCGACGCCGAGGAAAGCGCCCGCATCTCCCTGGAGGACGGCTACACCCTCATCCTGGTGGACATCCCCAGCCAGGAAAAAGGCTCGGGGGAGGGGGTCTACACCACCATCCCGTTGGGCATCCTGCTCACCCAGCAGATGATCGTCACCGTCTGTTCGGTGGAGACGCCGGTGCTGGCGGATTTTGCCGCCTGCCGGGTGCGGGGGTTCTCCACCCGCAAAAAGATGCGCTTTGTCTATCAGATCCTCTACCGGGCGGCCAGCATCTACCAGCTGGAGCTGCGCCTCATCGACCGCCGCCGGCAGGCCATCGAGATGAACCTGTCCGGGACCCTGCGGGACAAGGACCTGATGGAGCTGCACCGTCTGGAATCCACCCTGGTCTACTTTGCCACCAGCTTGCGGGCCAACAACACCGTCATGGACCGATTGACCCGGTACAAGCGGCTGGAACAGTACCCCGACGACCGGGAACTGCTGGACGACGTCATCGTCGAGCTGCGCCAGGCCATTGAGATGACCAGCATCTACCGGGACGATATCAAAGGTACCCGGGAGCTGTTCTCCTCCATCCTGGACAACCGCCTGAACAACGCCATGAAATACCTGACCTCGGTCACCCTCATCATGGCAGTCCCGACGGTCATCTCGGGACTGTACGGCATGAACGTCAACGCCGACAGTATGCCCTTTGTCTCCAGCGGCAGTGCCTTCGGCATTGTCTGCGGCATCATCCTGCTGGTGTGCGCGGGGGCGGCCTGGGCACTGCACCGCAACCACATGCTGTGATTGGCACATTATTATAAAGAATATCCGGCTCCGCCCGGCGGAAAGGCAGACAAAATCCTTTTCCCGGCGGGGCCTTTTGTGTAACAGGGCGGCGCAAAATCCGTCCTTACAGGTAGAAAGGAGGGATCGGTGTGGAGGATCACGCCATTGTGGAACTCTACTTTGCCCGGAATGAGAATGCCATTGCGGAGACGGCGAAAAAATTCGGCGCCTACTGCCGGACCATCGCCTACAACATTCTGGCCAGCCGCCGGGACGCCGAGGAATGCGAGAACGACACCTGGCTGGCGGCCTGGAACAGCATTCCCCCCAACCGCCCGGGACGGCTGGCGCCCTATCTGGGGCGGATCACCCGCAATCTTGCCCTGGACCGCCACGACCGCGACACCGCCCAGAAGCGGGGCGGCACCCTGGGCGGGGTGCTGCTGGAGCTGGACGAATGCCTGCCCGCTCCCGGCACGGTGGCCGACCATGCGGAGGCCGCCGAGACCGCCCGGCAGATCAGCGCCTTTCTGCGCACTTTGCCGGAGGAGACGCGGGGGATCTTTCTGCGCCGGTACTGGTACTGCGACGCCACGGCGGACATTGCAAAGCGCTACCATGTGAGCGAGAGCAAGGTCCGGGTGACGCTGCACCGGGTGCGGGGCAAACTGAAACACTATCTGGAACAGGAGGGGGTGTGTCTGTGAACGCACGGGATTTGTTTGAAGCCATGGGTATGGTGGACGAGGACCTGGTGGAGGAGGCGGACGCCGACCTTCCCCGCCCGGCCTGGACGCCGGTGAAGGTTCTGCGCCGGGCGCTGCCTGCGGCGGCCTGCGTCTGCCTGGCGGGGGCGGCGGTGCTGGCCTGGAGCCGGGGCTACTTTGCCCCCAAGGGCGGCATGGCCCTGGACAGCCAGCTGACCACGGGAGCCACCGAGCCCGAAGCCGCAGCCGCTCAGGAGCCCGCCCAGAATGCCACCCAGGACGCGGCCCCCTATGACGCCGGTGAGGGCGCGGCGGAAAGGAGCACGGCAGCCCTGGGCATTTCCCAGGAAATTGCAGAGAAGATCACCCCTACTTCCGGGGCGGGGAGCAGCGCCGCCTGGATGGCCTATGATGTGAGCGAGCTCCTCCGGGAGGACCCCCTGGACGGACAGCTGCCCGAAACGCTGGCCGTCTACCGGGGGACCCTGGCGGGGCGCTGCCTGAACACCGACGCCATGACCGACACCCTGCAATCCGCCCTGACGGCCCTGGGGTACGACGCCTCCCTGGCGGAGGATGCCCGGCTGACCACCGGCTATGACCAGGAATCCACCCAGGACCCCCAGGCGGTGGCAAAAAGCTTGTACGAAAAGTTCGGCATCGGCAGTGAGCTGGACTACTGGTCGGGCATTGCCCAGCTGACGGTGACGCTGCCCGACGGCGGCATCCTGTCCATCAACAACGAGCTGACCCTGGACATCACCCTGACCGGGGAGGAGACGGAGGCCCTCACCGATGCGCAGGCTGCCGAAGAGGCCGACACCATCCTGCAAGCCAACGCCGGTCTGCTGGATGCCCTGGGGGGCTACGACGCTGTGGGCCTGACCGGGGGCGACTACTCCTACGACGGCACCCGGCGGCAGTTCTGGGCCGTGCTGTACCGCACCGGGGAGACCCCGTCGGAACAGCTGGCCGGGTATGACCTGGCCCAGGCGAGCTTTGCCGCCGACGGGGACGGCAAACTGCTCAGCCTCACCATTCCCGGGGCCGCCCTGGCGGAGAGCGTGGGGGAGTACCCCCTCATCTCCCGGGAGGAAGCGGCCGCCCTGCTGGCAGACGGCAGCTATCTCAACGCCCAGTATGACGAGTCCGCCCCCGCCGCGGCGGATATTGCCGGGGCGGAGAGCTACCTCTGCTATACCGGCGGCCGGGCCCTCTACTACGTGCCCATGTGGTGCTTTGTCATCGACGAGGGAGAGCGGGAGAACACCGCCGACGGCCTCCACTCCTACCGTCCCTACTACGTGCCTGCTGTCTCCCTGGACACCCTGGGGACACTTCTTGCCGATTGACCGCCCGGTCAACAGGCTGTTTCTGAAAACAACAAACACAGCCGCCCGCCTTTGGCAGATGCGTCAAAGGCGGGCGGCTGATTTTGTGTATTGTGTCAAGCCGGGCGGCAGATCATCCCCGGCCGGGGCCGTAGGACACCCCTGCCCGGACGATGAGGTCCGGCTCCCACCGCAGGCCCGGGCGGCGGTCCTTCTGGGCTTCCACCAGAAAGAGCCAGGGGGCTTTGTCCGGGGCGGCCCGCACCAGCTGCACCCGCTTGGGTTCCAGCCCGGCGGCGCACAGAGCGGCAAAGACGGCGGCCATCTGTTCCGGCCGCTGGCAGAGGGCCAGCTTGCCCCCGCTCTGGAGCAGCCGGGCGGCGCAGGCGGCCACGTCGGCGGTGGTGCAGAGGTCGTCGTGGCGGGCGGCGGCCCGGCGGGGGTCGCTGCTGCGAAAGCCCCCGGTGAAATAGGGCGGGTTGCAGGCCGCCACGGCGTAGCTGTTTTTCTCGGGGCCGAAGAGGGCGTAGTCCCGCAGGTCGCCCTGCACCGGCAGAATGTGGGCGGCGTCGGGGCCGTTTTCCACCACCCCGGCGGCGCAGAGGCTGTGGGCGGCGGGGTCGATCTCCAGGGCCAGACAGCGGCCCCGGTGTCCTGCGTCGTGCCAGGCCAGGGAGACGATGCCGCACCCGCTGCACAGGTCGGCGGCAGCCGCCCCCGGGCGGGGCTGGAGAAACCGGGCCAGCAGCAGGGCGTCGGTGCCGAAGGTCGCCCCCGGCCCGGTGAGGACTTTGGTGCCGTGGTCTAAAATTTCAACGTTGGGCATGGCGGCTCCTTTGGAGATGGTTTTGCAGGCATCAGCCATTCAGGCAGGCATCCAGGGCGTCCAGGGCCCGGCGCAGGGCGGCGGCGTCGGGCTGGCCGGGGGCGGAGGACACCCCCGCCGTGCCGAAGGTGGCCGCCGACCCGAAAGCCCCGCCGCACACCCGGGTCACAGCCCCCAGAGGGCCCATGGCCATGGTGATGAGGGGCACCCCCGGCAGGGCGTCCCGGGCTTCGGCGGTGGCGGCCAGCAGCTCGGCGGCGTCGGCGGCGGTGCGGGGCATGACCGCCAGCTTGCAGATGTCGGCCCCCTGCTTCGCCATGGCGCAGAGGGCGGAAACCATCTCCCCCCGGGGCGGGGTGGTGTCAAAGTCGTGCATGGAGGCCACCACCGCAGCCCCCGCGTGGTGGGCGGTGCGGCAGAGGCCGGGCAGGGCATCCCCGGCGGTGTGCAGCTCCATGTCCAGGAGGTCCGCCCGCCCGGCGGCGCACAGGGCCTCCATCAGGGCGGCGTAGTCGCCGGGGGTACAGGCACGCTCGCCCCCCTCGGCGGCGGTGCGCATGGTGACAAGGAGGGGCAGGCGCTTGGGCAGGGCATCCCGCACGGCGCCCACCGCCCGGCAGAGGGCATCGGTATCGGGCAGGGAGCCGTCCGCCTCCCGCAGAGGGTCCAGGCGCAGCTCGGCCAGGTCGGCGGCGGTGCCGGCCAGGGCTTTTGCCCGGGCGACGGCTTCCGCCTTATGGGCGGCAAAGATGGGCACGATGATCTTGGGACGCCCCGCACCGATGCGGACCTCCCGGACACTGACAACGGACATGACAAAACCCCTCCCCGTTTGAATTGCTTGCTTCAAGGATAGCACATCCGCCGCCCCAAGGGCAAGAAAAAGCGGGGCGGCCGCACCCTCCCGGCAAAAGGGGGAAGGAGTGCGGCCACCCCGCGGGAACCGTGCGGGATATGGTCCTGTGCTTTTTCGGGGGTCAGTAGCCGTAGCTGTCCCGGACGCGGAAGCTGCGCTCCTCGGGGTCCAGGGGACGCTCCCGGCAGGTAAAGTCCTCGATCATGATCCACCGGCTGGTGGTGCGCAGGTCGTTGACCAGACGTTCCAGATCCTCAGCCTCCCCCTGGGCTTCCAGCAGGACGCTGCCGTCGGGTTCGTTCTCCACCCAGCCGGTCAGCCCCAGCCGGGAGGCGGTGTAGTAGGCCCGGTAGCGGAACCCTACCCCCTGCACCCGCCCGAAAAAGCGATACTGACGGCGCTCCATCAGTCGATGGAGGTGACCGTGTAGTCCTTGTCCTCCACGGCCTGTTTCAGGGCGGCGGGGTCCACGGCGTCGGCGCACAGCACCTGGGCAATGCCCTCCTCGTGGCTGACCTTCTCCACGCTGACGCCGGGGATGGCTTCCAGCGCCTTCTTGACGGTGGCCTCACAGTGGGCGCACATCATACCGTCGATATGAATGGTCTTTTTCATGGATTGTTCCTCCTTTTGGGAATCAACAGATGTCTGGGATGTGACAGCCTCCGCCGGGGCGGGCTGCACAGGGCAGGCCCCGGTGGGGCAGGCGGCGGGTTCAGGGCGCTGGGGCAGGGGCGCCCGGCGGCGGGGGGCGTGGTCATGGGCGGTGTCCCGTGGCCTGACGGTATTCAGGCGCAGGGCGTTGGTCACCACGCAGACGCTGGACAGGCTCATGGCCGCCGAGGCGATCATGGGGTTGAGCAGGATATTGAAAGCCGGGTAGAGGGCGCCCGCCGCCAGCGGGATGCAGACGGCGTTGTAGAAGAAGGCCCAGAACAGGTTTTCGTGGATGTTCGTCACCACACGGCGGGACAGGCGGACGGCGGCGGCCACATCGGCCAGGTCGCTGCGCACCAGCACCACGTCGGCGGCGTCCAGGGCCACGTCGGCACCGGCGCCGATGGCAATGCCGGTGTCCGCCCGGGTCAGGGCGGGGGCGTCGTTGATGCCGTCGCCCACCATGGCAACGCGGGCGTTTTTCTGCAGGCGGCGGACCTCCGCCTCCTTGCCGGCCGGCAGGACGCCGGCCACCACCTTGTCAGAGGCCAGCCCCACCTGGGCGGCGATGTGGGCGGCGGCCCCGGCGTTGTCGCCGGTGAGCAGCACCACATCCATACCCAGGGCGCGGATCTGAGCGATGGCATCCCGGCTGGTGGCCTTGACCACGTCGGCCACCCCGATGACACCGGCGGCGTGGCCGTCCAGGGAGAAGTAGAGGGGGGTGGCGCCCTGGGCGGAGAGCTTGGCGCCCGCCTGGGCCAGGTCGTCGGGCAGGTCACACTGGGTGCGGATGAAGTCCTCGTTGCCGCCGGCCATGACCTTGCCGGCCACCTTGCCCAGCAGGCCCTTGCCGGGGACTGCCTCAAAGTCGGCGGCGGGACGGTACTTGACCCCGTCGGCGTCGGCCTTCTTCAGGATGGCCCGGGAGAGGGGATGCTCACTGCGGGATTCCAGCCCGGCGGCCAGCCCCAGCAGGAACTTGGCAGGCACCTTGCGGGTGCCCACGATCTCCACCACGTTGGGTTCGCCGGTGGTGATGGTGCCGGTCTTGTCCAGCACCACCGTGTCGGTGTAGCCGGTGGTCTCCAGGCTGGCGGCGGTCTTGAAGAGGATGCCGTTCTTGGCGCCCACGCCGCTGCCCACCATGATGGCCACGGGGGTGGCCAGACCCAG
>JAHZHS010000105.1:0-830 GCA_019420135.1 Oscillospiraceae bacterium
TCGGTGCCGCGGTCCAGGCGGTTGCAGATGGCAGGAGCAAAACGGTTTTCCGCCTTGGGGTCATAGACTCCCCGGGCAGTCAGCTGCGCGATAAAGGCATCCACCAGATTGGCATCACCTGTCCGGTCGCTGTGGCACAGAAGATGGGCGGGTTTATACAATGCCGCGATGTTGTCATCCTCGTAGATCACGGCGACAGGAGGCTGGCGGCGGGGGGACGGTTTGGTTTTGGTGGGGGTAACGGCAGGGAAAAATTCATCGTTGATATACAATTCAATCACATCGCCCTGCTTGAGGCGGGTATCCGCCTCGCCGCGTTTGCCGTTGACCTTGATACGTTTGTTGCGGAAGCTTTTGTGCAAAAGGCTGCGGGGCATCCCTTTGGTGACCGACTCTACAAATCGTGACAGACGCACATCATTTTCGTTTGGCCCTGCGACAAATTGTTTCATAAAATGACCTCTGACTTTTCATTTGTTTGGGATACGTGTATAATAATAGGGTAGGGCAGTATGGTTTCGCCCGGAACAAAACATAAGGATGGGAACGATGCAACATGGCACAAGCCAAAAAACCGAAGCCGCTGCATGAGGCACATCGGGCCCGGATGCAGGCGAGGGTGAAACGCGATGGTCTGGAAAGCCTTGCGGAGCATGAAGCCCTGGAACATCTTTTGTTCTTTGCCATTCCGCGGCAGAATACCAATCCGTTGGCACACCGCCTGATCCAGCATTTCGGAAGCTTTTGCCGTGTGTTGGAAGCAGGGGAGGAAGAACTTCAGGAGGTGGACGGCATCGGTCCGTCCAGCGCTCGGATGATTCATTCGGTAC
>JAHZHS010000105.1:907-7268 GCA_019420135.1 Oscillospiraceae bacterium
TTCATGGGGCTGCAGCATGAAGTCCTGTACCTCATTGCCATGGATGACAATTATACACCGCTGCGGGATATCCGCATCGGGGAAGGTCTGCCCAACAAGCTGACCTTTGACATCAACAAGCTGGCCCGGGCGGCGGTCTCCACCGGATGCACCTGTGCGGTGCTGGCCCACAACCATCCCTCGGGGCTGGCGGTGCCGTCGGAAGAAGATTTCGCCGCCACAGTGCAGATATCCAAAACACTGGGAATGCTGAATATTGATCTCCTCGACCATCTTATTATAACCGCAGATGACGCTGCGTCAATGCGTGACAGCGGCAGAATGCCGCATTTTGATCCCTATAATCAGCAGGTCTATTATTGAATACAGTTCTGCCTCATCGTTCCCGGCACGCTGAGACACAACAAGCGCCGCCGGCAGGAAACTGCCGGCGGCGCAGTGTGTCTGTTACGGTTCAGCCGGAATCCGGATCAGTTTTCCGGAATCAGGACGCCGTATCCACCGTCCGCACGGCGGTAGACGGCCTGAATACAGTCGTTCTCGATGCTGCGGTAGAGGAAGAAGCTGTGCCCCAGCAAATTCATCTGCAGGATGGCCTCCTCGGTGCTGCAGGGCTTGACGGCAAAGTGCTTCTCACGGATGATCTCATAGGTCTCATCAGGTTCTGCCTGAGCAACAGGGATCTCAGCAGCGGCGCTGGTCAGCTTGTCGCCGAGACGCTTGCGATACTTGACCACGCGGCGCATCAGCAGGTCGAAGGCGTCGTTGAAGGCGTCCTCCATGCGTTCAGAGGCCTTCTCGGCCCGGAGCGTCAGCCCGGTGCTGCGCACGGTGATCTCCACGGTCTGGCGGGATTTCTCCACGTTGACCGTCACCTGCGCCTGTGCCTCATTGGGGAAGAATTTATCCAGCTTGGCGAGCTTTGTCTCCGCCTTCTCTATAAAACTGGGCTTCAGCGAAACCCTGCGTCCGGTACATGTAACCTTCATAGAACCTTGCCTCCTTGGCCGGGACGGGCAGGCTTTTCGGCACGCACATCCCGCGATTTATTCACAGCCGGGCCGGATATGCAGTGCCGTGGCCTCAAAGCATCTGCGGCGGGAAAACTCGGCACAACAGAAAGGTCTGGCTGCTACCTATATTATATCAGGGATTGGAAGGATTGAAAAGCTTCCTGATATGAAAAAAGCACGGTGCTTTTTGGCGGATTTTTCTCTTGACATTTGCAGGTGTTTGCGGTATAGTAATCAAGTCGCCAGTGTGACAAGTGTATATGGGCCTGTAGCTCAGTTGGGAGAGCGTTCGGTTCGCATCCGAGAGGTCAAGGGTTCGAATCCCTCCAGGTCCACCAGTATGGAGCAAGCAATCATTGCTTGCTCCATTTTCTTTTGTTCCTCTCTGTCTGTATTTCACAGAAAACACAGGACGGGAACAGGAATTTTCTGAGGAGGCCTCCGGCGGACCTCCCTTGAAAAAGACTGCCAAAGATAGTAAAATAAAATACATCTATACAATGTCGCACTGTGACTTTTCAAGGCCAGAATGAGGTGTTTGATATGATTCTTAGCATGACGGGATACGGCAGAGCGCGCCAGACGTTGGGCGGCCGTGATATCACGGTGGAACTGCGCAGCGTCAATTCGCGCTTTCTGGAATATTCCTCCCGCATTCCCCGGGCGTTTTCTTTCCTGGAAGACCCGCTGAAAAAGCTGGTGGCCGCCCGGGTCAGCCGCGGCAAGGTGGAACTGTCCCTGACGGTACAGAGTGTGGAGGCCACCGATACGGTGGTTTCGGTCAACTGGACACTGGCCAGAGGATACCATGATGCTCTCATTCACCTGTCCGAGCAGCTGGAGCTCAAAAACGATATGACCACGGGGATGATCGCCCGTTTCCCCGATGTACTGACCCAGACTGCGGCCCCTCTGGATGAGGATGCCCTGTGGGAGGACGTCCGCACGGTGGCGGAGCAGGCGGTGGATGCCTTCCTGACCATGCGCGCCGCGGAGGGCGAAAAAATGCGGGAAGACCTGCTGGGCCGTCTGGATACAGTGGAAGAGCTGGTTTCAGGCATTGAGAAGGACAGCGCCGGCCGGGTGCAGGCATACACCGATAAACTGTATGCCCGCCTGAAAGAACTGCTGGATGACCGCAATATTGATGAGTCCCGCATTCTGACGGAAGCAGCCATCTTTGCAGATAAGACTGCTGTGGATGAGGAAACGGTCCGTCTGCGCAGCCACGTGTCCCAGTACCGTGCCATTCTGGCGGGGGACGGCCCGGTGGGGCGCAAGCTGGACTTCCTGACGCAGGAGCTCAACCGCGAGGCCAACACCATCGGCTCCAAGTGCCAGGATCTGGAGATCACCCGCTTGGTGGTGGAGCTCAAGGCCGAGATCGAGAAGATTCGTGAGCAGCTGCAGAATCTGGAGTAAACGGCTAACACCCGAAAGGTGGAACAATCCATGAAACTCATCAATATTGGTTTTGGCAATATGGTCAACGCAGACCGTCTCATTGCCATTGTTGCACCCGAGTCGGCGCCCATCAAGCGTATCGTGCAGGATGCACGGGACAAGGGCGCCCTGATTGATGCAACCTACGGCCGTCGGACCCGTGCCGTACTCATCACCGACTCCGACCATGTCATCCTATCGGCCATTCAGCCCGAGACGGTGGCAGGTCGTTTTGACGGGAATACACAGCCTGCTCCCGAAGAGCAGGACTGACCGCCCCACCGGGCGGAAAAAGGGTATCATAAATGGGAAAGGATCAGGATGTTATGCAGGGAGAAAAGTATTTGTTTGTTGTGTCCGGCCCTTCGGGAACGGGCAAGGACACCATTGTGGCGCGTCTTCTCGAGACGCACCCCGAGATCAGCCGTACCATCTCGGCCACCACGCGCTCCATGCGCGAGGGAGAAAAGGACGGCGTGAATTACTACTTTGTCACCCGCGAGGAATTTGAGGACAAGATTGCGCATGATGAGATCGTGGAGCATACCTGCTACTGCGACAATTACTATGGTACGCTGCGCTCGGAAGTCGAGCGCCATATGCGTGACAAGACCCCTGTGATTCTGGTCATCGAGGTGGAAGGCGCAGGAAACATCAAGCGGATGTACCCCGGAGCCACCACCATCTTTGTCCTTCCCCCCAATATGGAGGAACTGGAACGCCGTCTGCGCAGCCGCGGCACCGAGAATGAGGAAACCATCCAGAAGCGCCTCAAGCGTGCCCAGACGGAGATTGCCAACTCGGTGGAGTATGATGAGCATGTGGTCAATGTGGAGGTGGACTCCTGCGCGGAGAGCCTCTATTCCATTATCCAGTTCCACATCACCCACGGCAAGGAGTGACTCCTGGCCGGACCTTTGTCTGAAAGGGGGCGGCGCGTCTGCCGCGGATTGCAAAAGTGGCAGTCAGCGATGCCACCATCCATTTCGACAAGCTGTATTCCTATCTGGTGCCGCCGGAGCTGTCGGAGCGCATCTGGCCGGGCAGTATGGTGCTGGTTCCGTTCGGTGCGGGCAGTAAACCCCGCATGGCTGTGGTGCTGGAATGCGGAACGGAGGCGGAACCCGACCCGCGGCTCAAGACGATTCTTGACGCCGCACCGGAGGAAGCCCGCCTGACCCCTGACCTGATTGATCTGGTTCATTTTCTCAAGGACAGGACCTTCTGTACCTGGTTTGAGGCCGTCAAGGCCATGATCCCTTACGGAGCCCAATATCAGCCGGCAAAAAAGGACGGACACTGGGTCATGCAGAGCCGGCTTTCCCGCACCGCAGAGCCGGTGTATACGCTGGTGGGGAAACTTCCGCAGAAGCCGAAACCTGGTCCCAAGCAGGTCGCGGCGGTAGAGGCTTTGCGGGGCGGCCCTCTCAGCCGCAAAGAACTGGCGGAACAGGGCATTTCCGATGCTACGCTCAAGACTCTGTGTGAAAAAGGAATTCTGTCGGTGGAACAGCGGGATAAACTGCTGGATCTGTTTGCCTCCATTCCCTTTGATCCAAGACCGCTGGAGCTTTCCCCGGAGCAGCAGGCAACCTACAATGCCCTGGAGCCCGACCTGGAAGTCCATCAGCCCCGCGCCGCTCTGCTGTACGGTGTGACCGGCAGCGGAAAGACGGCGGTGTTTCTCAAACTGATTGAGCGCACTCTGGAGCTGGGCCGCAAGGCGCTGGTTCTGGTGCCGGAGATCAGCCTGACACCGCAGATGATCCGACGTCTCAAACAGATGTTCGGCAGCCGGTTGGCGGTACAGCACTCAGCCCTCAACAATACTGAACGCCTTTTGCAATGGCGGATGATCCAGACCGGACGGGCGGATATTGTGGTGGGGACCCGCAGCGCGGTGTTCGCCCCCTTGCGGAACATTGGCCTCATCATCATTGACGAGGAGCAGGAGCACACCTATCAAAGTGAGTCGGCGCCGCGCTACTCTGCCCACGATGTGGCCAAAAAGCGTGCGGCGGCCGAAGGGGCTCTGCTGGTCTTTGCCTCGGCTACCCCGCGCACCGAGACCTATCATGCCGCTCGGCCTCGGCCCCCCCGGGTTTTCACTCTTACCCAACCGGATCGCGCTGGGGCCCTGCCCCCCGTGGGCAGCGTTGGCCTGCGGGCGGGACTGGCGGCGGGCAATCCCCGGGAGGTCAGTGGTCGCCTGGTGCAGGAGCTCAGGACAAACCTGCAGAAAGGGGAGCAGAGTATCTTGCTCCTCAACCGGCGGGGATACCGGACGGTCGCCATGTGTTCGGTCTGCGGGCATGTCATCAAATGCCCCAACTGCAGCGTGCCCATGGTTTACCACAAGCCCCAGCAGGCACTGATGTGCCACCACTGCGGGCATCAGGTTCGGCCGGCACCCCAGCGCTGCCCCGAGTGCGGCGGCAAACTCAATTACAGCGGTTTCGGCACCCAGCGGGTGGAGGAGGAACTGGAACGGCTTCTGCCGGGGGCCCGCATCCTGCGCATGGATCAGGACTCCACCGGTCAGAAAAATTCCCATGAAAAGATGCTGGCCGAGTTCGCAGCAGGTCAGCATGATATCCTGCTGGGAACCCAGATGGTGGCCAAAGGCCTGGACTTTGAAAAGGTCACCCTCGTGGGGGTGCTGGGCATTGATTCCATGCTGTTTGGCCAGGGATTCCGGGCCTTCGAGAATGTATTCAGCCTGGTGACCCAGGTCATCGGCCGGGGCGGCCGGGCCGAACTGCCGGGAAGAGCGCTGATCCAGACCGTTGTGCCGGATCACCCTGTGCTCAAACTGGCGGCGGCCCAGGATTCCCCCGCCTTTTACCGGCAGGAGATCGCCTTCCGCAAGTTCCGCCTGTACCCGCCGTTCTGCGCGTTCTGTGTAGTAGGCTTTACTGGCAGGCAGGAGGGCGCCGTCTGCCAGGCGGCATTTGCCTTTGCCCGGACTCTTGCCGACCTTGCGGCCCGACAGCCGGACATTCCCCTGCGCCTGCTGGGACCGGCCCCCATGAATATCGGTATGCTCAATGGAAAATACCGCTACAAGCTCACCGTCAAATGCCGCAACGATGCGGCCTTCCGCGGGCTGATGCGCACGGCTCTGGATGCCTACGCCAAACAGAAACTGCCCGCCAAGGCAACCGTTGCCCTGGACTTCAATTCCGACGGCGACATGTGACCGCTGCAAAAAAGGAGGTTCCCGATGTTCCGTGCCCTTCGCCTTCTCTCGGCCATCCTGCTGGTCGGATCGGTATTTGTCACAACGGACCTGGCCATCAACCTGGCGGGCGCGTTGGTGCCGGAACTGCAGGCGGACGGGATCCCTTTTTCCAGCGTTCTGCAGTTCTGGTTCGGCCTTTGGGAAGGCCATCTCGTGACCCGGGTGGACTTCTTTCACGCGTTTGCCACGTCTGCCTGGATCAGCTTTGTCTTGCTTGCCTGGAACACGGTGCTTGCCGTGGTTTCCTGGTTTCATACAAAATAATTTCCCGGCAATGATTTCCGTGGCCGGGACCCACTTGTATATTGGAGGTATTCACTATGGCACTTCGCACCATTGTACAGGACGGCGACCCGATTCTGAAAAAAGTCTGTCGCCCGGTCACCAAGTTTGACGATCGTCTGGCAACTCTGCTCGACGATATGAAGGAGACTCTCATTGAAGCCAACGGCGTTGGCCTGGCAGGCCCTCAGGTCGGCATCATGCGTCGCCTGTTTATCTGCCTGGATGACCGTGACATGCCCGAGGAACTGCCCGAAAATTACGAGTACAAGTTCATCGAGTTCATCAACCCCGAGATCCTCGAACTCAGCGATGAGAAGGTGGAACTGTACGAGGGCTGCCTGTCCTTCCCGGGCCACAACGGCGCGGTGCATCGCCCGGC
>JAHZHS010000106.1:0-1038 GCA_019420135.1 Oscillospiraceae bacterium
CCGTTTTTGCCCAGCACCAGAATGCGGTCGGCGTTTTTGATAGTGGTCAGACGGTGAGCAATGGTCAGTGTGGTGCGGCCTTTGGCCAGAGCGTCCAGGCTCTGGCCCACCAGAACCTCGCTCTCGTTGTCCAGAGCGCTGGTGGCCTCATCCAGCAAAAGAATGCGGGGATTTTTCAAAAACAGCCGGGCAATGGAGATGCGCTGCTTCTGCCCGCCCGACAGTTTGACGCCACGCTCTCCCACGTAGGTGTCATAGCCGTTTTTAAGGGCGCGGACAAAGCCGTCGGCTCCGGCCATACGGGCAGCCGTCTCGATCTCCTCCCGGGAAGCGCCGGGCTTGCCATAGGCAATATTTTCAGCCACTGTGCCGCTGAAGAGGTAAACATCCTGCTGCACCACGCCGATGGCATTACGCAGGCTCTCCAGGGTGACCTGGCGGATGTCCTGCCCGTCGATGAGGATGTGTCCGTCGGTCACATCGTAAAAGCGGGGGATCAGGTTGCACAGCGTGGTCTTGCCGCCGCCGGAAGGCCCGACCAGAGCCAGATTCTCGCCCGGACGGATTTTGAGGTTGACATGGCGCAGGACCTTGTTGTGATCGTCGGGGTATTCAAAACTGACATCCTGGAACTCGATGCCGCCCTCGGTCACAACGAGAGGCCGGGCGTCGGGAGCATCGGTGATGTCCACCGGGGTGTCCATGATCTCATAAAAGCGCTCAATGCCGGTCATGCCCCGCTGGAACTGCTCGGCAAATTCCACGATGCGGCGGATGGTGGCGATGAGGGTGGAGACATAGAGAATGTACGCCACCAGATCACCGGCGCTGATCCGCCCGTAGACCAGAAAAAGCCCGCCCGCCACGATGACGACCAGATACATCAGGCCGTCAAACAGCCGGGTGGAAGTGTTGAAGGCCGCCATGAAGTGATAGGTGGTCTTTTTGATTTCCTGGAAGGCCCGGTTGCCTGCCTCAAACTTTTCTTTTTCCCGTTCCTCGGCGGCAAAGGCTTTGATGACCCGCTCGCCCAGCAGG
>JAHZHS010000106.1:1048-1346 GCA_019420135.1 Oscillospiraceae bacterium
TGTCTTCCACAGCGGCATTGAGCTCGCCGATCTGATAGCGCTGACGCCGGAAAGCCGCCCGCAATTTCAGGTTGAGCGTCACCGAGACAACCCCCATCAGGGGCACACAGGCAAATACGATGAGGGTCAGGGGCACACTGGCCGTGCACAGAATCACAAAGGAGGCGGTGATCTTGATGGCCGCGATGAAGAATTCTTCCGGGCAGTGATGGGCGAACTCGGTCACGTCAAACAGGTCGTTGGTGATGCGTCCCATGATCTGGCCGACTTTGGTGTTGGAATAGTAGGTGTCGCTCAG
>JAHZHS010000106.1:1356-1981 GCA_019420135.1 Oscillospiraceae bacterium
TGATGTGGCCGGTGCTGGACATATAGTAGTTGGCGGCGCCGTCGATGAGCCGCAGGACCAGGTACAGCACAGCCAGCCTGAGCACCACTCCGGCGGTCAGGGCAACGGCGGGATCGGTGGCCGCATTGGTCAGATAGCTCATGATCTTGGGCAGCACGATGTCGCACAAGGTGGTCAGCGCTGCGCAGAACAGATCAAAGAACAGAATGCGCCGGTACCGCATCAGGTAAGGCAGGAACCGCATGAGCATGGGCTTTTTGGCAGTTTGCGTCGTTGGATTTGGCATGGTATTCCTCCGTGTCGAATGGTGGTTCAGCCGCCGGGTCAGGGGGCGGCACCGCAAAGAATCGCCCCGAGGCCGGAAGCCCCGGGGCAGGAAAAACAAAATGGAGATCAGCTCTCCGGCTGAGGTGCCTGCGGAAGCACTTCCGCAGATTGGGGCTGCTGGCTTTCGGCCGTGGAACCCTCTCCGCCTTCCGCGGGAGGGGTGGTGCCGGAGTCGGGGGAAGGTGTGGGCTGAAGGGCGGGGATTTCCTCCGTTCGGGTTGCGCCGCAATTTGTGCAGACATAAGTCCGCACCCCCGGCACGCCGTAGTGCGGCTCGGTGGTTACGGTGCCGTCATCC
>JAHZHS010000106.1:1991-7179 GCA_019420135.1 Oscillospiraceae bacterium
GCGTGGCCCGTGGCGGGAATTTCCTCTTTGGAGCTGTCTCCGCAGCTGCAGACATAGACCCGGTATCCGGGAACCTCGCAGGTGGGAGCAACATATTCTCCCTGGGTGTAGCTGTGAATGTGCGGCGTCGGCGTGGGAGCCGGTGTGGGGGCGGGAGTGGCCGGCGGCGGAGTCTGCACGGGGGCAGTGGTGGGTTCGGAAGGAGCGGGCGCGGCAGTGGAGACAGGCGTGGGGGAGGGAACGGCCAGAGGGGCGATCACCTCCGTTCGGGTAGCGCCGCAGCGGGTGCAGGTGAAGGTGCGCTGCCCCGCGATGCCGGCCTGAGGCTCCTTGGTCACCTGGCCGTTGTCCCAGCTGTGGCCCAGTGCAGGAATGTCTTTTTCGGTAATCTCTCCGCAGATACTGCATTCGTAGGTGGAACTGCCTCCGTTGAGACAGGTTGCGGCAATGCGCTTGTCGGTCAGTTCCACGTAATCATGTTCGTGCTCGTCCGGAGCAAAGTGGGCGGTCAGAACCACGCCGCCCGCATCGGCATTGGAGGGAACGGTAAAGGTCAGGCTGGCGCTGCCGCCGGCCGATCCCAGGGAGGCCGACCAGTGATCGAACTTCCATCCCTTATCAGGCACAGCGGTGACGGTGGAACAGCGTCCGCCCTTCTTGACCAGCTGGCTGGTGGAACCCTGCAGACTGCCGCCTGTGGAGGCCACAAACTCCACGGGAACCTTGGCCCCGCGCACCGCGATGGGATCCTGAGAGATCAGTCCCACCGGTGTACCGTTGGGTTTGGGAATTTCGCCCAGGGGCTGGGGACGGCGATCCTCGGTGATGTAGGCATGGGTGCGTACATATTCAAAAAAGGCAGTGACCGCTGTCTTGGAAAGGTGCACTCCGTCGGACAGGGTGTAGTCGGTCTTGGCCCATCCGGTGGAGTCGTCCTTCAGGACTTCGGCAGAATTGAGAAATTTGAATCCGTTTTCCTCACACATTTCCACCAGGGCGGCATTGTAAGCGTCCACCTGCACCATATTCAGGTTCTGGTTTTCCCGCTGTTTGTCCAGGGGCGGAATGGCGTTGACGATGATGTCGGCGTAGGGCCAGGCCTCCTGGATAGCCTTGAGGCCGGTGAGGTAGGAGCTGATAAAGGAAGAGGCATCGGTGGAGGTGCCGGACAGATTGTTGGTGCCGAATCCGATGATAATGCGCTTTGGCTTGAGCATGGCGACGGCATCGGGGATGGTGTACATATTGCTGTATCCCACAAACTGCTCGCACTTGAGGGTGGTGATGGACCCGGCACCCATGCTGACAACGCCGATGTTGTTGTCTAGGGAGGTAAAGGCCCGGCCCGTCTCGTCGGCGTACATCATGTAGCGGGCGGTGTTGGAGTCCCCGATAAAAAGCGTCTCATCCACATAGCTGCGCCCGGCATCGTCGGTCTGGGCAAGAATGGTGCCGTCCTGCGTGGCAAGGGGCTCAACCGGCGTCTGGGACACAGGGGTCTCCTCCGTCGGAACGGCAGACTCCGTGGTGGCGGACTCCAAGGTGGCAGCTGTCGGGGTGGGGTCCTTCGGCTGGCAGGCAGTCAGCAGGAAACAGCCGGCGAAAGCCAGCGCAGCCATCCGCGCGGCGGATCGCCTGAATGAAATACGGTTGAAAGGCATAGTGGTCATCCTCCCGTAGTGGTCAGCGCGACGCAGGGACCGGAATAGCCCCGTTTGAGGTAAGTGCGGCCCCGGCAGGCAAAATCCAAACTCCTGCCGCCGGAGGAATCCCCGGCGGCGGGCATTCCTGCGGAGGGCCCCGCCCGCGCCGCCGCCCCGTCCAAAGGGAAGAACGGCCGGATCTTTGGGGATTTCGCAATCCCTTTTCCCTGCGCTTTGAGATAAGACCCATTTTATACCATTTTCCCGACCTTGTAAACTGAGAGCAGTTGTAAATTTGCGCCCCGGACGGGCAGCGGGCGGGAGGCGGACGCAGCACAGAAAAAGCCCGCAGGACGGGCGATGCCGTGCCTGCGGGCTTTATATGGATGGAAAAGGAAACGTTTATTTGGCGCAGGAGAAGCCGGCCGCTTCCAAAAAGCGGAGGAAAGCTGCCTGTCCGGCCGCATCCTGCTTGAAGACGCCGGCATTTTCCAGTACGTGGCTGAAGACGATGCCGATTTCGTCCCGCACGGCTTTTTCCGCCTTCTCATGGGAGAGGGCGGTGCCGTACTTGGCAATCAGAGAGTCGATCCAGTCGGCGTGGACGGCGAGGGAGCTGCCTTCCTCCCGGCTGGTGTTGGGGGCCTTGCCGGACAGAATGTCGGCAATCTGGGCGCCCTGATCCTTCAGCCGGGCGGGCAGGATGGCCAGGCCCATGACCTCGATCAGGCCGATATTTTCCTTCTTGATGTTGTGGTATTCCTTGTGGGGATGGAAGATGCCGTCGGGGTACTGCTCGGTGGTGCGGTTGTTGCGCGGGGCCAGATCCAGGATGTAACCCAGTTCGTCATCATAGTGCAGGATGGGAGTGACGGTGTTGTGCGGGGTGTCGCCGGTTTTTGCCAGCACATCCACGCTCTCGTCACTCCAGCTGCGCCAGGTGTCCATGATGTCGTTGGCGGCGTTCTGGACCTGCTGGGAGCTGCGGCCGATCAGCCGGACAGCGGAAACAGGCCAGTTGAGGATGCCTGCCTGCACACCGGGATAGCGGGGATTGGACAGAGGAACGCTTACCTTTGCCTTCTGCATGGGGAAGACATAGCGGCCGCCCTGGAAGTGGCTGTGGCTCAGGATGCTGCCGCCCACGATGGGCAGATCGGCGTTGGAGCCGCAGGTGTAGTGGGGGAACTGTGCCACAAAGTCGAAGATCTCCGCCAGGGTCTGGCGGGTCATCTCCATGGGTTTGTGCTCGTCGTGGAGGATGATGCAGTGCTCATGGAAGTAGGCGTAAGGGCTGTACTGCAGATAGAACTGCTCTCCCGCCAGATTGAGCGGCACGATGCGGTGGGTCTGACGGGCCGGGAAGTTGATGCGCCCGGCATAGCCGATGTTCTCCTTGCACAGCATGCACTGGGGATACCCGCTCTTGGGCTGCAGGCGTTCCATGGCGATGACCTTGGGGTCCTTTTCCGGCTTGGTCAGGTTGATGGTGATTTCCAGATTGCCGTAGGGCGTTTTGGTTTCCCACTGGATGTTGCGGGCGATCTGCGCGGTGCGGATGTAGTTGGAGACAACGCACAGGTCATAGAACCAGTCGGTGGCCGCCTGGGGGCCTTTTTTGGCGTACAGCTTGCGGAACTTTTTGCAGACTTCGCTTTCCCGGGGCATCAGGGCGCCCATCAGGCGGGTCTCATAGTTGATGCGGTACTGGGGCACCGAATTGTCGAAAAGACCTTTCTCGGCGGCCAGATCCAGCATCTGTTCCAGGATCTCGGTGGGGGTGTCGAAGTCCTCCTTGGGAACCTTGCCCTCATACGGAGCGGGCAGGGCCAGGAGATCCAGCAGTGTGTTGCGCGCGACGATGACATCCAGGTCACGCACAAGTTTGTGCTTTCTGCCGAAGCGCAGCAGGCGTTCGACATCCAGGGCAAGGGCTTGATCCCGGGCGGCTTCGGGAGCGGTGGACTGAGAGGCGTTGGGCATCATTTCGGTCGACATAATTGTATCCCTCCTGTTAGATTTACGATACCGCATTTTTACATCCTTTTCCATGTGCGCAAAACCCAAGCTTTTGTGCTTTTGACGCGGACGGGCGCCGCGTTTCGCCATACAACAAAACCCAGAACCGCCGTGACGCGGCAGCCCTGGGTTATATTCTGTTTCTGAAGGAATCCCCGGCGGCTCAGCCCCTGAGACCGCTGAGAAAATTTCCGGGATCCCGCATGCGGCCGCCTGGCCGGGTCAACCCGCGCCGGGAAACCGTGCAGATTGGTGGAAAGGGGTCGGCCTGCTGTCACATGACGAAAGCAGACATCAAGGCGTTGACGGCGGCATCCCGGCCGGGGCCCATGAGCCAGTACAGCCCGATGACAAGGGCAAGATAGACCAGCAGATAAATCACCACAGCCACCAGGCTGGTACCGCCACGCAGGATCAGAGCGTCGGAGCGCTCCTGACCTTCCGGCATGCGGTCACAGATCTCCCGGATGCGCCGGGCAGACTCTTTTTTGTACCAGTACAGGGCAAACAGGCTGCGCACGAACATCTGCGCCCAGTTGAGGAAGGCGCAGACATAGCTTGCGGTGGACAGCCAGCCCAGATCCATTCCGGCCACCAGAGGAGAACCCGCCGCCTGCAGCAGGGCCAGCACGGTGGGAAAGGCCAGTCCCAGGGTCAGCACGGCGAACAGGATGCCCGCCTTCCACATTTTGCGGTAGAAAAAGTAGACGGGGCCCAGGAAGAAAGCGGCAAAGGAGACGCTCGTCTTGCGGCGGGTCTCGTCCATGCGAAGAAACTGAACCAGATAGTACAGGCTGGACCCGCCCAGATAGCTGGCCCAGTCCCGGGCCTTGATGCCGTCGATGGGGTCATCCGGGCCAAGTTCCCGGCGGAACATGCCGCCGAAAGCATCGGTCCGGCTGCTGTCGGTTTTGCTGCCGGCGGAAGCGCCGGATTGGGCGGTGTGGGGGATCGGGGGATCCTGCCGGGCGTAGATGGGGCCCTGGGCGTCTGCATGGGGCCGGGTGTCACCGGCGGTGGGCAGGGGAACGCCGCAATGATTGCAGTAGCGCCCGGATGCGGGGTTGGGTGTGCCGCAGTTGGGGCAGACGCAGGTGTCGTCCACACCGGGGACAGCGTCGGGCTTCCATTCGAAGCCGGTGCCGTGCAGATCCTCGTGGACGCAGACGCCGGTTTTGAACCAGCATGCCCGGTGGTACGGGGTTCCGCAGTCGGGGCAGACGACGATGTCGTCCCCCTCGGCAAAGACCTCGTTGCAGACAGGACAGTGGGTGCCTTTATAATTTGCCATTCATAGCCTCCATGTGTGAGTAGGACTTTCCGCGCGGCGGGCAACGGACGGCCCCCTGCCGGAGGGCTTGGGGATCCGTGGAAAAGGAAAGCGGCTGAGGCCGGAATCTCCCCGGTGCCGGGATAAATCCGACCGCGCGGAAATGCAGGGCGCAGAGCCCAAAAATGCCGCAGCACGGGCCTGCGCCGGGTTTAACGACATTATACCCCAGTACCGTATAAAAAGCAAAGAATTT
>JAHZHS010000107.1:0-1237 GCA_019420135.1 Oscillospiraceae bacterium
GTGCGGGGATAGGTCTGAAAAATTTACAATCGGCCCTGCGGTTGCGGCGGGGGCGCGGCTGTGCTACACTGGACATGCAGCCGACAGGCTGCCGGGGCCGCAAAAGCCGGAAAACGGAAAGGAAAGAAGCTCTATGGATAAAGCAAAGATCGCACGCATCAACGAGCTGGCCCACAAGGCCAAGGCCGGCCCGCTCACGCTGGAGGAACAGGCCGGGAGGTCCTGCGCAAGGAATACCTGGACTCGGTGCGGGCCAGCCTGCGGGCACAGATGGACCGCATCGTCATTGTGGAGCCGGACGGTACCCGCCATGGCCTGGGCAAACCCCGGACCGAAGAAAAGAACTGACAGGGTATTGGTTTTTTATACTGGATTTGCTATAATGTATGCGGCGGCGGATCCCGGGCAAATTGCGCGGAAAAGGCTGTACGCTCAACCATGAAAGAGGTAACATTATGCTTACTGCAATCACCGGAATCAACTGGGGCGACGAGGGCAAGGGCCGCATGGTCGACCTGCTCAGCCGCGACTATGACATTGTTGCACGGTACCAGGGCGGCGACAACGCCGGCCATACTGTCAAGAATGAGCGCGGAAAGTTCGTTCTCAACCTGATCCCCTCGGGCATTCTGCGCCCGGAGGTCGTCTGCGTCATGGGCGGCGGCATGGTCATCGATCCCCATCACCTGGAGGGAGAGATCGCGCAGCTGCGTGACAAGGGCATCGCCATCACCCCGGACAACCTGAAGATTTCCGACCGTGCCACCATCACCATGCCCTTCCATGTGGACCAGGATGGCCTGGAGGAAGCCCGTCTGGCCAAGACCGGCGCACAGTTCGGTTCCACCAAGCGGGGCATCGCCTACACCTACGGCGACAAATTCATGAAGAAGACCCTGCGCATGGGCGACCTGCTCCATATGGATGAAGGCGTCCGCAAGCGTCTGGCTACCATTGTGGAGTCCAAGAACCTGACCATGGAGAAGATCTACGGCCAGAAGCCCGTCTCCCTGGATGAGATGTGGGCATGGTGCCAGCATTACGCCGAGGTCTTTGCCCCCTACATCTGCAATGTGGGTGATTATCTGGCCAAGGCGGACGACGCCGGCAAGAAGATCATGTTCGAGGCTCAGCTGGGCGCTCTGCGTGACATCGATTTCGGCATCTATCCCTACACCTCCAGCTCCAACACCATCGGTGCCTATGCGCCCATCGGCGCGGGCATCCCGGGCCGCAA
>JAHZHS010000107.1:1329-7131 GCA_019420135.1 Oscillospiraceae bacterium
CTCCTCCTGCGTGGGCGAGGGCCCCTTCACCACCGAACTGGCCATGACCGAGGAGGAAAAGGATGTGCTGCGTGAGCATGGCCATGAGTACGGCGCGGCCACCGGCCGTCCCCGCCGCGTCGGACCCTTCGACGTGGTGGCAAGCCGCTACGGTGTCCAGTGCCAGGGCTGCGATGAGCTGGCCCTGACCCTGCTGGACGTGCTGGATTATATGGAAGAAGTTCCCGTGGTGACGCACTACCAGCTGACCGACGGCACCGTGACCGACGTCTTCCCCATGGGCAAGACGCTGGACGACGCCAAGCCTGTGGTGGAGAAGCTGCCCGGCTGGCACTGCGACATCACCGGTGTTCGCCGCTTTGAGGATCTGCCCAAGGCTGCGCAGGATTACGTCCTGTACATCGAGAAGGCTGTCGGCTGCAAGATCAAGTATATTTCGGTTGGCCCCGAGCGTGAGGCATGCATCGTGCGTGACTGACCGCATCGTCCGTGAGGCATCGCGGGCAAACCGATGAGAACGGCTCCCGCCGGGCCTGGGCTTTGCCGCCCGGACCCGGCGGGATGCTTTGATATGGCGGGATTCCCGGCGGAGGGAGTTTCGCCCGGCCCGCCGTATCTGCGGCCCCGTTCCGGGAGGGTAGTTTTGCGCGGCAGAGCCGTGCAGTGGGGGAGTGTGTATCGTGACGAAGTTTCTTCTTCGTTGTTTCGTCAAAAACTATGAAAATGTTGCCGACAAGGCCGTGCGGACGGCCTGCGGCAACCTGGCCTGCATCGTGGGCATTCTCTGCAACGTCCTGCTGTTTGCAGGCAAATTCACGGTGGGCATGCTGTTCGGCAGTGTGTCCATCACGGCGGACGCCGTCAACAACCTGTCCGACGCCAGCTCTAATGTGGTGAGCCTTGTCGGCTTCAAGCTGGGCAGCAAGCCCGCCGACAAGGAACATCCCTACGGTCACGCCCGGTATGAGTATCTGGCAGGCCTGGCTGTCTCGGTCATGATCCTGGTCATCGGCATCGAGCTGGGTAAGGAGAGCCTTGCCAAGATCATGACCCCCACGGCGGTGGAGTTCAGCTGGCTGTCGGCGGTGGTGCTGGTGGCATCCATCCTGGTCAAACTGTGGATGAGCAGCTTCAACCATCAGGTGGGCAATCTCATCCACTCCGACACCCTGATGGCCACGGCAGCGGATTCCCGCAATGATGTCATCTCCACTACAGCGGTGCTGATCGCCTCGCTGGTGGCGCATTTTACCAGCTTTGACCGCCTGGACGGCATCATGGGCCTGCTGGTGGCGCTGTTCATCCTGTACAGCGGCATCGGTCTGGTGCGGGATACCCTGGACCCCATCCTGGGTGCCGCACCCGACCCCGAGCAGGTGGCCTACATCAAGGAAAAGGCCCTGGGATATCCCGATGTGCTGGGCGTCCATGACATGATGATCCACGACTACGGCCCCGGCAACCGTCTGGTCAGCTTCCACCTGGAGATGCCCGCCGAGGGCAACGTTATGGCCATGCACGACGAGATCGACCGCATGGAAAAGGACTTTTATACCAACGACGGCCTGACCGTCACCATTCACTTTGACCCGGTGGTCACCAGCGACCCCCATGTGACCGAACTGCGGGAACTGGTGGAGACCACCGCTCACGAGGCCGATCCCGAGGTCAATATCCACGACCTGCGCATTGTGCCGGGCCCCACGCACACCAACGTCATTTTTGACTGTGCCGTGCCGCCACGCTACTTTGAAAAGGACGGTGCCGCGGGCCGCGAACTGCTGAACAAACTGCGGGATGCCGTCAAGGAAAAATGGCCGGATCATTTCTGTGTGATCCAGCTGGAACAGGCATACGCAGATCTTTCGGAAGCATCCGGACACTGAACAATCTTACAGGAGGGTACATGCAAATGGATTACAACAAAGCCGCGCTGGAACTTCACGAGAAATACCACGGCAAGCTGACGGTGCAGAGCCTGGTGGAATGCCGGGACAAGGATGCCCTGTCCACGGCCTACACCCCCGGCGTTGCCGAACCCTGCCGCCGCATCAAGGCAGACCCCGACGATGTCTACCGCTATACCTGCAAGGGCCGCATGGTGGCTGTTGTCTCCAACGGCACCGCCGTGCTGGGCCTGGGCAACATCGGCCCCGAGGCTGCCATGCCTGTCATGGAAGGCAAGTGCGTTCTGTTCAAGGAGTTCGGCGGGGTGGATGCTTTCCCCATCTGCATCGATGCCAAGACCAAGGAGGAGGTCGTGGCGGCGGTCAAGGCCATCGCGCCCACCTTCGGCGGCATCAACCTGGAGGACATCCGCAGCCCCGAGTGCTTCGAGATCGAGGAGCAGCTGGAGCGGGAGCTGGATATCCCGGTGTTCCATGACGACCAGCACGGCACGGCCATCATCGTGCTGGCGGGCCTGCTCAATGCCCTCAAGGTGGTGGGCAAGCGTCTGGAGGATGTGCGCATCGTCCAGAACGGTCCCGGAGCGGCAGGCACTGCCATCATCAAGATGCTCATGACCGCCGGTGCCCGGCATATCATTGCGGTGGATGAGCACGGCATTCTGGTGCCCGGCCGTCCTGCCGGTCTGGAGGGCCACAAGGCTCACCTGGCCGAGATCACCAACCCCGAGCGCCTCTCCGGTACCCTGGCCGACGCCATCCGCGGGGCAGATGTGTTCATCGGCACCTCGGTGGCCAACGCCCTGACAGTGGAGATGGCAAAAACCATGGCCCCTGACGCCATCGTTTTCGCCATGGCCAACCCCAACCCTGAGATCCTGCCCACCGATGCCAAGGCTGCCGGCGTGCGGGTCATCGGCACCGGCCGCAGCGACTTCCCCAACCAGGTCAACAACGTCCTGGCCTTCCCCGGCATCTTCCGCGGCGCCCTGTCCGTCCGTGCCCGGGACATCAACCCCGCCATGAAGATGGCCGCCGCCCGGGCCATTGCGGGTCTCATTCCCGACGAGGAACTCAACGAGGAAAACATCCTGCCCAAAGCCTTCGACCCGCGCATTGCGGGTGCGGTGGCCGACGCTGTGGCGCAAGCCGCGCGGGAAAGCGGCGTGGCGCGCGTATGAGCATCCGGCATATTTCCACCCAGGCCGTCACCGAGGCGGTGGAAGAACTCTGCATCCGGGCCAACACCCAACTGCCTCCCGATGTGAAGGCAGCCCTGGACGCGGCCCAGGCCTCTGAACCCTGGCCGCTGGCCAAACAGACGCTGGGACTTTTGCAGCAGAACCTCTGTGCGGCCGCCGACCGGGACCTGCCCATCTGTCAGGACACCGGCATGGCCTGTGTCTTTGTGGAGCTGGGCCGGGAGGCCTGCGTGGACGGCGACCTGCAGGCCGCCGTGGACGAGGGTGTCCGCCGCGGCTACGAGAAGGGCTACCTGCGCAAGAGTATCACCGCCGACCCCCTCAAGCGGGTCAACACGGGGGACAACACCCCGGCCTTTGTGACGCTGCATCTGGTGGAGGGCAGCGGCTGCCGTATCACCGTGGCCCCCAAGGGCGCAGGCAGTGAGAACATGAGCCGCCTTGCCATGCTCAAGCCCGCCGACGGCGTGCAGGGGGTCAAGGACTTTGTGCTGGATACCGTCCGGCAGGCGGGCGCCAATCCCTGCCCGCCCATTGTGCTGGGCATCGGCATCGGCGGCAGCTTCGACAAGTGCGCCGCCCTGTCCAAACAGGCACTTCTGCGCCCGCTGGACCAGCCCAACGCTGACCCCTATTATGCGGCGCTGGAAGCGGAACTGAAAGAGGAAATCAACAAAATCGGCATCGGACCCCAGGGTTTCGGCGGCCGTACCACCTGCCTGGGCGTTGCCATTGAGCAGATGCCCACCCATGTGGCCTGCCTGCCGGTGGCCGTCAATATGAGCTGCCACGTCACCCGCCGTGCCAGTGCCGAACTGTAAACCAAAATCGAGAGGAATCAGAATGCCCGCAGCAAAACCAAAAACCAGCATTGATATTTCACTGGACGGGGTGGGGGAACCTTCCGCCCCGTGGCGCAGCCCCATGCCCTCTGCCGGCAGCGGCAGCTCCATCGACATTTCCCTGGATGGAGTGGGGCCTTCGCCCGCCGCGGGCCGCCGCAGCCGGATCGACATTCCATTGGACAGTCCGCGCTCACCGGCGGAGGAATCCCGCCGCATCAGCGCGCTGGAGCTGGAACTGGTCAACCGCCACCACGCCGAAGTGAAGGAACTGTACCGCCGCGCCAAGAAAGGGGAATGACCGTGCAATACACACTGCATACACCGCTGACCAAAGAAGATCTGGCGCCGCTGCGTGCCGGAGATACCGTGCTGCTGTCCGGCGTGGTTTACACTGCCCGGGATGCGGCCCATGCCCGTATGGCGGAACTGCTGGACGCCGGCAAGCCGCTGCCGTTTGAGATTCAGGGGGCGGCAATTTACTATGTCGGTCCTACCCCGGAGCGTCCCGGCTGTGCCATCGGTGCGGCGGGCCCCACCACCTCGGGGCGCATGGACAGCTATACCCCGCGCCTGCTGGATCTGGGCCTTGCCTGCATGATCGGCAAGGGCAAGCGCAGCCAGGCGGTCAAGGATTCCGTTGTCAAAAACGGCGCAGTCTATCTGGCTGCCCTGGGCGGTGCCGGGGCGCTCATGGCCGACAGCGTCAAGAGCTGTGAGATCATTGCCTGGGAGGATCTGGGCTGTGAGGCGGTGCGCCGCCTGACGGTGGAAAACATGCCCCTGACTGTGCTGCTGGATGCCCACGGCGGGGATCTCTACCAGTCCGGCCCGGCGGCCTATCTGGCGGCGGCCGCCGGCGGCCAATGAAGCGCGCCGCGGTGCTGGCCGCCGCGATTCTGGCGATTGCCTTCGCCGTTGTGGCCATTGTCCAGACGCTCCGACTGGAAACGGCCCGGCAGGCCATCGACACCCTTCAAGCCGCCAACGATGGATTGCAAAGTGAGCTGGATACCGTAAACGGTCAGCTCACCGCAGAGCAGGCTGCCCGTGAGGATGCAGAAAGACAGCTTTCCGACTTGCAGAAGCAGCAAACCCGCATGGAGGCGGAACAGGCCAAGGCAAACATCAAGGACGGAGATGAGATCGGCCGCGTCTGGGTGGATGGCACCGAGGTAGACCGTACCCTCTACTGGGGGGATACCGGCAATCAGTTCCGCAACGGAGCCGGAGTGCATTCGGCGGACGGCTGCGTGCTCCCCGGTGAAAACGGTACTGTCTTTGTGGGGGGACATACCGACAGCTGGTTTGTGGATCTCAAATCAGCAGAGATCGGCGCCATCATCCATCTGGAGACCCCGTGGGGCAACTTCTCCTACAAGATCACCGAGACCAAAGTTGTTCAGGAGACCGACATCGATCAGTGCCGCTGGGGTGCCACAATGCCCAGCTGCATCCTGTACACCTGCTATCCCTTCGGTATCCAGACGCCCACCGACCAGCGCTACCTGGTCTACGCGGACCCGCTGGAAACCGACGAAAACGGCGTTGTGCCCGACGAACTGCGTCAGGACACTGCTCCGGAAGACTGATATACAAATACGAAAGCCCCGGCAGTTTCCCGAAAGGGAGTGCCGGGGCTTTCGTATGGGAATTGAAAAAAAGGGAAGTCAGTTAAGCTTTTTGCCGAAGAACTCCAGTTCCGGACGGATGACGTCCATCAGTTCATCAAACTGATCGGGCGTCAGGCTCTGGGCACCGTCGCTCTTGGCATTCTTGGGGTCGTTGTGCACCTCGATCATCAGACCGTCGGCGCCCACCGCCACCGCGGCGGCGGCCAGGCTGGGCACC
>JAHZHS010000108.1 GCA_019420135.1 Oscillospiraceae bacterium
GGCGTCCGCCGTGTAGGTGGCGGCGGCCAGGGAGTTGAGGATGCTCTCGTCCAGATGGTAGGCGTGGGAGCCGTCGGTGGCCGGGTGGACCATGCACTCGGAGACGGTCACCGCCGCTGCGCCGCCCTTGGCCCGCAGCTCATAGAAAGCGGTGGACTTGGGACCGATGCAGCCGTCGTTGGTGATGTCGGTGCCGCCCATGGGGGCACTGAACATCCGGTTGCGGAAGGTGACGCCCGCGATGGTGATGGGTGCGCACAGATGAGGATACTGATATTGCATGGAAAGACCTCCTTCAAAGATCAACATGATGAACCATTTCGTTTCTGCACCGTGCGTATGGGCATGGTATGGCCGGACCCGCGCCTATGCCTGCGCCGCCCGCCAGGCGGACAAAGACGCGGGCGGAATGCGCCCGGCCTGATAGGAGTGAAGCGCAGCAAAACCCATTCATTCCTTGCTGTCGGTGTACATACGCATACAAATTTCCAGCCACTTGCAATTTGTTTCTTCCCGCATAATGGCGTGCATCAAAACCAGATAATCACCAAAGGCCGGGTCGGTTCTGGACGGAACACAGGAAAATTTTTTCTGATTTTCCCGCAGCTGCTCCAGGCGGTCCCGGTGCTGCTTGAGCTGCCAGGCAATCATCTCCCGGCAGTGCTGTTCCGGCAGACAGCTGCAAAAGAACATCTGCAGCAGGAATTCGCTTTTCGGCGTGGGCGGCATCTCCACATCCTTCTCCATCCATTGCAGAAAGTCCTCCCGTCCTTTCTCTGTGATGGAGTATTGCTTTTTTTCCAACACGTTTCCCACAATTTCCACGTGATACTCTACCAGACCGTCGTCCGCCAATTTTTTCAGCTCCGGATAAATCTGACTGTGTTTAGCGCTCCAGAATTCATTCAATGTGCTCTCAAATTCCAACTTCATTTCATACCCGCTGCGAGGCTTCTGGTACAGCAAGCCCAATATGGCGTATTTCAAAACTCCCATGATAACCGTTCCTCCTTCCTGATCCGCGTATCGTTGGCGTCAAAGCGGCGTCCTTCCCGGATATCCTCCGCCATGGACTGACGCGCCCCGCAAAACATGTATTTATTTACATGTTTTTATTTACATGTTTATTGTACCGGAGAATCCGTCAATGTCAAGCCCTTGCCCTGAGAAGGGGCGGAATTTCAGGATTCTTCCCTCCGGAAAATGCCCCTGACAGCAGACAATGCCGTCGCAGGGCTGCGGCGGCATTGTTCGGGATATAAGGCGTCCCTAGGAAGGAGAAGAAGGTGGCAGGTTACAGGGCCGCTTCTCCCATGTACAGCAGGGTACCGTCCGGGGCTTTGGAGAACCTGGACAGGAACTGGTCGTAGGAGTACCAGCTCTCTGCCGGGTAGTTGGCGTGGGACATATCCTGCACCGTGCCCACCACCAGCATGGGAACCTGCTTTGCGTTGGGGTAAACATAGTAGCTTACTTCGCCGCAGGTGTAACGAAGCGGGGTGGTACGCAGCCCGTAGATCTTCATCAGGTTGCGCAGGAAAGCGGCAATATCCTTGCTGGCATGGTATTCCAGTTCCCCGTGTTCGGGATCGGCACAGAGCCAGTCTTTCTCACCAAACAGGAAGAAGTAGGGTACCGCCGGGGCGATGGCCTCAGGCAGCTGCAGCTCATGGTCGGGATCGGCCAGCGCGGACCAAGGAGCTACCGCAGCGAAAACGCCGGGGGCTTTCTGGGCCAGGGTGGAGGTCATCATACCGCCGCTGGACTGACCGCATGCATAGATACGGGTGGTATCCACAGACCAGCGGGCCTTCACATCCTCCAGCACCGCCAGAATGAACTTCACATCATCGATGGGCTTGCCCTCATAGTTGCCGTTCCACAACAGCAGGTTGCGCACGGCGCCGGGACGCTGCTGGTGGATGCCAGCCTCAGGGAAAAGGGCGATGAAGCCCCGCTCCTCGGCCACCCGGCTCATGCCGGACAGGCTGATGAAGCTTTCCGCCGTACCGCCCCGACCGTGCATGCACACCACCACCGGCACAGCCTTGCCCTGGGTCCTAACGGTTTCGGGCACGTACTCATACCACAGGCGGGTAAAGCCGTCCAGCTCCATGGCGTGGCGGGTGAAGCCGTATTCGGCGGGGTCGATGCGGTTGCGCAGGGCTTTGGTGCCGTAACAGCGGTGGCGGCAGGCTTTGCTCAGGTACGCCCAGACGGCCTCCAGAAAACCGGTGCTCAGGGTTCCGGCAAAGTGGTTGGTCACCCGCACCTGGCTGATCTTTTCCTCATTGACCTGGCTCTTCTTGCATACCGGGCGGGGCAGATAGATCTCATCCGCCCAATGGTTGGCGTAGGGCTCGGGGTCGCTGTCGTTCATCCGCTTCCAGTAGACGCAGACGGCAGCATTGGCGCCGGTATTCTCCCCCCAGGCCATCCACCCCGCCACCTGGGTCTTGGCCGCTGAGATGGACAGCTCAGTCTTGCCGGTGTTTTCACCCCCGGCGGTGGTGTCGGTGTTGCACAGGGCAGCCTCCTCCAGGTCACCGAAGGTGGCCAGACCCGACCATTCGCTGCTCATCTTCATCACAGCCTGCTGGGCCACGTCGGCCCCCTTGCCCACGCCCAGGGCGTAGATGTTGTCCTGCATGACCACATAGCCCCGGCGTCCGTTGATCTGCACATACACCCGGTTCATGTAGTCGGCGTCGGCACCGCTCAGGTCCCAGCCGTTCTTGCCAGGAATCAGCACATGGAGGAACAGGTCGTGGGCCTCGGCAAAGGCGATCCAGGGGCTTTTTTCCAGATAGTCCAGCACCGGCTCATCGTCAGGCGGGGCCACCACCAGACAGGGCTGGTTGTAGACAAGGCCCGGTTTCAGGTAGGTATAGAAGGTTCGGGTGCTCTCCCCCACCTTGACCGGCTCCTCAAAGAGGCCCGAGACCAGGCAGCGGCGGGGTTCGGTGCGGTCCACCGGAAAGACACTCATATCTGACGGAAATTGTTGTACTTGCAACATGGCAGAAGCCCCCTTATTCGTACATCGGGAAGACGGTCATGATCCACAGCACAGACACGATGCAGAGGATCACCGCCGGGATCAGGGATTGTTTCATGATGGATTTCAGGTCGTAGCCGCCGTTGGCCATGCACATGGGGATGGCGGGGGTGGCCATGGGGGTCATGAAGGAGCTCAGGCAGGCAGACTGGACCAGCAGGATAATGCCCACCGGGTTGGCGCCCATGGCCTTGCAGGCCAGGATGGCGATGGGGATGAAGATAATCATGACCGTGCGGTTCATCATCACCTGGGTGAGCAGGAAGGGCACGATGAAGAAGACGAAGCCGATGAGGTAGGGGTTGCTGAGCATGTTGGCGAACTTGGCCAGCAGGGCGCCCACCACATCGCCGGCGCCGGTCTGGGTCAGGGCGCCGCCCATGGCCAGGGAGCCCACGAAGAGGAAGGCCAGTGGCAGGTTGATGGCAGCGACGGCCTCCTTCTCGGACAGCACGCCGAAGAGAACCATGGCCACCGCGCCGGTGACGCAGATGACCCAGGTCTCAATTCCCAGCTGGGGCTGGAACAGCAGAGCGACGGTGGTGATGATGAAGATGATGTAGCCGGCGCGCTCCTTGAAGGGGGACAGGGGTTCCCGGTTATCGGTACGGGCCTGCAGGGTGCTGCCCTTGAGGGGCGGTTCGGCAGGGCTGATCTTGGTGGACAGGAACACGCAGTAGACGAACATGACGATCACGGCGGGCAGGCGGGCCTTCATGGGGTCGGTAAGAGCCACCGTGAAGGTGGTGTAGTCGTTGGCCTGCAGATAGCCGTTCATCTCCGCAAAGACGGTAGCACCGCCGCCCAGGGGCATGGCTGCCACGGTGGAGATGCAGGCCATGGCGATGGGGAACAGCACCTTGGAGGGGCTGATGTGCAGTTCCTCACAGCTGGCAATAAGCATGGGGGCCATGATGCCGTAGACAATGACCGAGCTCTGAATAAACTGGGACAGGATCATGGTGATGAGCACATAGCCGAACATGACCCGGATCAACGAACCCTTGGCAATGCGGTTGACGCTGGAAGCCACCGTATGCACGAACTGGGTGCGGTTGAACCCGGCGGCCACCACAAACATGGCCATCATCATCAGGCCGTTGGGATTGCCGAAATACCCGGCGGCGGTGGCGGGGTCCAGGCAGCCGGTGAGCACAAAGGCCATCATGCTGACCATGGCAGTCAGGCCGATGGGCAGTTTGCCAACCACATAGCTGATCATGGTCAGCACACAGATTATAATACAAATCATCAGGGATGACATGGTTTTCTCCTTCCGTTATACGTCCTGGTGTGCTTACACGAACCGGCAGACATGGTCCACCGCAATGTCGGAAAAGCCGTAGGCTTCCGCCTTGGTGAGCTTGCCGTTGCTGATGGCCACGATCTCGTGGAGCAGTTCAGAGCCCATCTCCTGGTAGGTCTTTTCGCCCCGGACAATGGCCGAAAGATCCACGTCCATGTTGTCCTCCATGTTGTGGTAGGTGCGCTCGTTGGCAGTGACTTTGAGCACAGGAACGATGGCGTTGCCGGTGGGGGTGCCCCGGCCGGTGGTGAAGATGACCACCTGGCAGCCCGCTGCCACCATGGAGGTCACCGAGGAGATGTCGTAGCCGGCGGTGTCCATGACCAGGGCACCGTGACGGGTGGGTTTCTGAGCCTGTTCCAGCACTTCCACCACGGGGCGGGTGCCGCCCTTGCGGATGCAGCCCAGACTCTTTTCGTCCAGAGTGGACAGGCCGCCGGCCTTGTTGCCCGGGGTAGGCTGACCAGCCCGGCAGTCCTGCCCGGCCGCCTTCAGGTGTTCCTCATAGGCCCGGCATACTTCGATGATCTGGTTGTGGATCCTGGGGGTGGCGGCACGCTTGGCCACCACATGCTCGCCGCCGATCCACTCGATGGACTCGCTCATCATGGCGGTGGCGCCGTAGTCCACCAGCAGGTCGCTGAGTTCGCCCACCGCGGGGTTGGCCGCAATGCCGGAAGTGGCATCTGAGCCGCCGCACTCAATGCCCAGGAACAGTTCGGAAATATCGAACAGTTCCTTCTGCTGCTGGGCAGCCTGGGCGGCCATCTCCCGGGCGGCGCGCACCGCCTTCTCGATGGTCTTGAGGGTGCCGCCTTCGTCCTGAATGCCGAAGGAGACCACCGGCTTGGAGGTCATCCCCTGAATCTTTTCCCGCAGCTGCTTGTGGCCCACCGTCTCGCAGCCCAGACCGATGATGACCACGCCGTAAACGTTGGGGTTGCAGGCAAAACCCGTCAGGACCTTCTGGCTCATGGCGGTGTTGGCCGCCACGTCGGAACAGCCGGTGTTGAAGATGATGTTCACGGCCCCCCGCACCTGGCTGGCCACAATGCGGGCGGTCTCGCTGCCACAGGCACAGCCCGGCAGAATCAGCACATGGTTGCGGATGCCGGGGCGGCCCTCCGCCCGGCGGTAGCCCCAGAACTCGAGCCCGGTCTTGGTGGGCACGATTTCCGCCGGTTCCTCGTCGGTCTCAGGCACAAGCTCCGCATCGTAGTCGCGGGGTACACTGAGAATGTTTTCATGGCTGACCCAGCCGCCGGCTTCAATGGGAGCCATGGTACGGCCGATGAGCTCACCGTATTTATGTACGTCGGTCCCTTCGTCCAGCGGCACCAGGGCGGCCTTGTGACAGGCGGGAATGGTCTGCGCGGCTTTCAGACGGCAGACCTCGTCGCCCTTGCGATAAACGATCTCCTCCCCGGCAGGAACTTCCTGCACGCAGGTGACCACATTGTCGTTTTCGTTCATCAATAAAGCATTGATTTCCATTTTTCGGACTCCTTTTCCACGAAAATTTTCCCGGCCGAGGAATGTTTTTGTGTATCTTTACAATAGCAAAAAGGAGTGTTATAATCAATTTTATGATTTTTATATATATATAAATATATTTTATAAAGCAGGTGATGTTTTGACACCAGAGATGTTGTATGTCTATACCATCTGGCAACAGGGCAGTTTTTCCAAAGCAGCAGAAAAACTTTACCTGACCCAGCCCACGCTGAGCATGGCTATTCGTAAGCTGGAAAAGGAACTGGGCGTGCCACTGTTTGATCGTAAGCATCACCCTTTGAAGCTGACCGATGCCGGAGAAATTTATTTAGACACCGCCCGTAAAATTCGACAGCTGGAACGGGAGCAGACACAAAAACTGCAGGATATTCAGAATCTGGTCACTGGGACGATCCGCCTGGGGGGCACCCACTATCTGAACGCCTACATCCTGCCGGAATTGCTGGTGGGCTTCAACCGGCTGTACCCAGGCGTCACCCTGCAAATTATGGAGAACAGTTCCTTTGCCCTGGGTGAAATGCTGGAGCGCAGGGAGTTGGACATGACCTTCAACTGCAAGCCTGAACTCATTCAGGAATATCCCAACTACCCCATGTTTGAGGATCGTATCCTGCTGGCCGTTCCAAGAGAAAACCCTATCCATCAGCAGCACGGGGAAATCGCCCTGACTGCCCGGCAGGTGCTGGAAGGACGCCATCTGGATGAGGATTGTCCAAAAGCACCGCTTGACTGGTTTTCGGACGAGGAGTTTATCCTTCTGTCCGAAGGCAACAACCTCCACGAACGTGCCTGGCAGATGTTTGAAGAGGCAGGTATTCATCCCCATGTGAAGCTAGTACTTAACCAGCTAGTTACCGCCTTTCATCTGGCGGAGGCGGCCATGGGCGTCACCTTTGTCAGCGACCGTATCGTCTCCCCCCATAACGACCGCCTTCTTTACTATCCTTTGCAAAGTACAATTGCCAACCGCCTATTCTACATTCTGTTACCCAAAAACGCTTATGTACCAACCGCGGTACGGAATATGGTTCTATATATTCAAAAGCGGATCGTTTGAAGAATGTATGCCTGCTCCTGCCACAATCGTTCAGCGGCTTGTCGTGGAGAAAAAATACCAGAGTAAACAAAAATCCTGTTCAGCATTTCTGCTGAACAGGGTTACAAACAGGTTTGCTTTGCATAAAAAAATACCGCCACATTCGTTGCGGTACTTTTTGGTGCAGACGGGGACTCTCCCGCGCGCTTTCCA
>JAHZHS010000109.1 GCA_019420135.1 Oscillospiraceae bacterium
ATGAGGACGGCAAGGCCATGGCGGACCTCATCACCATGGCAGACGAGCAGGTGGAGACCAAGAACGGCATCACCCTGTTTGACCCGGTAGAAACCTGGAAAGAGCGCACCTACGTCAACTGCACGGCGCGCTGCCTGTCCACACCCATCTACCAGCAGGGCAAGCGGGTCTACACCTCGCCCAACCTCAGCGACATCCGCAAATTCTGCAAGGCCCAGGTCAACACCCTGTGGGACGAAGTCAAGCGCTTTGAAAATCCGCACCGTTATTATGTGGACCTCAGCCAGAAACTGTGGGATACCCGCAGCGAGCTGCTCAAGCGCCTGTCCAAATAAATACGCTGTCTGAAAAAGAGTACCGGGCCGCCGGAGGATTCAGTATCCCCGGCGGCCCGGTTTCTGTATCAGGAGGAAAAATCCGCCAAATTCATTACGAATTGGTTACTCCGACGGCATCGGGCACACAATAAAGCAGACGGATTTCTTTCCAGCGGACAGACAGGGAAAAATCCGGAATATGATTTAGGAGCGGATGTCATGCGGTGGATGGAAAAGCTGGTATTGTTTTGGATGGGCGGGGTGGCCTACCTGGGGGCGGAGATCGCATGGCGGGGTGTGACCCACTGGACCATGTTCTTTGCCGGGGGGATCAGCCTTTGCTGCCTGACCTGGCTGGACGCCTGCCCGGGATTGCCGGTCCTGGCGGGGGCGGGGATCGGTGCGGCGGGCATCAGCGCCATGGAACTGGTGGGAGGTATTTTCTGCACCCAGCTGCTCAGGGTCCGTGTGTGGGATTACAGCGCCGAGTGGGGAAATCTTCTGGGGTATGTCTGCCCGAAATATACCATGCTGTGGTACATTCTGTGCCTTTGGCTGCTGATCAACATGCGGCTGATACGATTGCCGGCAAGAATCCGGACCATAAATTGAAAGTCCCTGCAAAGGGACTAAAAATAACTGCCCGATGAGCTGAAGTACCGTTTATGACCCTTTCTTTCTGCTATACTGCAATCAAAGGAAAGAAAGGTGGTCTCAACCATGACAAATCAGTTTCGGAATGTAGGCGGTCACATCGAAGTGTATGATGCGTCGGGGGAATTTCTGTTCTCCGCCGATACCATGGAGGAGGCCTGGCGCGAGCTCTGCGCCTGAGCAGAGTGCTGGCCTTTCTGCTCAATGTTTTCCATCCCATCAAAAACTGCCGGGCCTGACTGCAAAATGCGGTTTTACGTTGAAAAAAGATTGCTGATTGACAGCCGCAAAGGCAGACCGACCGGGAAATTCTCTGCGTCCCCTTGTAATTTTGCTCAAAAAAAGGTACACTTTTAGCAGTATACCCGTATCATTGCGCGACAGGAGGGAAACGCTTTGCAGCTTTTGCCTTATGCCATCCTGGACATGGACGGCACCCTGCTGGATTCCTCCGGCATGTGGGATGATGTTGCCCGCGGGCTGCTTGCCCAGTGGAATGCCGTCTACACCCAGGGCCAGGGGGACGACACCATGACCATGACCATCGATGGAGCCGCCGCCTATTTTGTGGAGCAGTGCCATCTTCCGGTCACTCCCCAGGAACTGGCCCGGCAGATCCGGGACCGTGCCCGTCAGGCCTATGGCACCATTGCAAAGCTCAAACCCGGTGTGCGGGAGGCCATCGATCTGATGAAGTCCCGGGGCATGACTTTGTGTGTGGCATCCGGGACCGAAAAGCCGCTGGTGGATGCCGCCCTGGAACAGTTCGGCATTCTGGACCGGTTTGCTTTTACAGTATCCTGCCAGACGCCGCGGGGCAAGGCGGAGCCGGAAGTATACCTGCGTGCCGCGCAAAAGCTGGGGGCAACCCCTGAGCAGATCATGGTGTTTGAGGACTCTCCGGTGGCGGTGCACACTGCCCGTCAGGCGGGATTTTACACCATCGGTGTGCTGGATGAACATACCAGGCCCCACTGGGAGGAAGTGCGCCGTGATGCAAATGCCGTGCTCACCGACTGGTCTGCCTGGTGCGCTGAGATGCGGGGATGAACCCTGCTCCAACGATTACTGAGAAAGAGGATGGAATATTTTTATGAAACTGATCACCTTCACTGTGCCGTGCTACAATTCCGCCGACTATATGGATCGCTGCATCGAGACGCTGTTGCCTGCCGGCGAAGAGGCGGAGATCATTCTGGTGGATGACGGCTCCAAGGACGACACCGGCCGCATTGCGGACGAATATGCCGCCAAATACCCCGACATCGTGCGCGTCATTCATCAGGAAAACGGCGGCCACGGGGAGGGTGTCAACCAGGGCATCCGCAATGCACAGGGCATGTACTTCAAGGTGGTGGATTCGGACGACTGGCTGGACGCCGACGCCCTGCAAAAGGTCATGGCCTGCCTGCGCAAGTTTGCCGAAATGGAAAAGCCGGTGGATCTGCTCCTTTGCAATTATGTCTATGAGCATGTAGCGGACAACACCCGCCATGTCATTTCCTACAAGGGCATCATGCCCCAGGACCGGGTCTTTGTCTGGCAGGAGTGCGGCAAATTCCCGCCGAGCCAGAACATCCTCATGCACAGCGTCATTTACCGCACCCAGGTGCTGCGGGACAGCGGCATTGAGCTGCCCAAGCATACCTTCTACGTGGATAACATCTTTGTCTATCAGCCGTTGCCCTACGTGCAGACGCTGTACTATCTCAACCTGGATCTTTACCGCTACTTCATCGGCCGCGAGGACCAAAGCGTCAACGAAAAGATCATGGTCAAGCGTGTGGATCAGCAGGTCCTGGTCACCAAGATCATGATTGACGCGGTGGATCTCTACGCCCTGCCGCCGGAGCAGAAAAAGCTGCGGGCCTATATGTTCAACTACCTGTTCATGATGATGACCATTTCCATGGTTTTCCTCACCATGGACGGCAGCGCCGAGGCTCTGGAAAAGAAGAAAATCCTGTGGGCCTATATGCGCCATCGGGATCAGCGCCTGTACAAGCGCTGCCGCCTGTCGCTGGCGGGCCTGTGCGATCTGCCCGGTGCTGTCGGCCGCAAGATCTGCCTGGGCGGTTACCGCATCGCGCAGAAGATCTTCAAATTCAATTGATCTCTCCATTGCACTGGAGGAAAGCGCCCCTCACAGCCGCGCGTATCGTCGGCCGGGAGGGGCGCTTTCCGTATGGCAGAGAGAAACCCGGAGGAAGTCAGACAGTTTTGTCCCGGTGTCCCGGCCCGCGCTTGCCGTTCTCGTTGAAAGTAAGGAAGTAGTTGCGGACGGATAAGACACCGCCCAGCACCCAGAAGGAGACAAGCAAGACCCAGAAGCTCGGCTCCCGGCGGCTGGCGTCGTCGCTGACACACCAGAGATAAACGGAAAACACAAGGGGCAGAACCATGGGCAGACCGGCATTCAGAAACCGCTGCAAAAAACGGCGGATCGGGCTGGCGGGCGGCAGCATGTCGTCAGCATGGACAGCTGTGCAAAGAATGGAGGCCACCGGGATGCCCTGCACATGAGTGTAGTTGCGTTGGGCGGTAAACGGAATGCCGTCAATGGTGAATTCGGGATACATGCTTTCCTTGGTGATGACCAGATCCAGGCCGTTGTCTCTGGCATAGGCGAACAGCGCATCGGAAAACTCCTGGGGCGTGGTGACCGCGCCGTCGGGAAAAAAGGTGAACCGCAGTTCATGCTGTGCCCGGGCAAAGGCTTTATAGTCGTCCACCCACCCGGTAAAAAAGCCGCCGGTCTTTTGCGGGGCAGCGGCCTGGGTCAGCACCTGGTCAATGTCCAGCGTCTGAATCTGCTGTCCCTGCAGCCCGTCACACAGCTGAATGGCACCCTGCAGTTCCTCCTGACGGCGAAGCAGGCGTTCCTTGTGGCGTGCGGCGGCCTGGGGCAGGGGACAGCTGCCGGCCAGGATGTCCCGGATATCCTCAAGGGGCATGTCCGTCATGCGCAGCATGCGGATCAATTTGAGAGTGCGGATATCCTCGTCGGTGTATTCCCGGTAACTGTTGTTGGCGTTGCGTTCGGGATGGAGCAAGCCCTGGGCTTCGTAAAAACGGATGTTGCGGCGGGAAATGCCGGTCTCAGTCTCGGCCTGTTTGATGTTCATAAAAATTCTCCTTTCTGAGGAAAGACTCCTGCTGCAAAAGTGTTTCACGCTGGGAATGGATGTGGTATAATTGGACAACAGCGTTACATACGGGAACAGGGAGGGATGGCTGATGAAGAAAATTGCGTTTTGGGGCAGTGTGATCGCCCTTGTTGTCTGGGTTCTGGCGCTGATGATCATGGGACTCGCTATATTCAACGGTTTCGATACAGTGGTCATCAGGAACTGCAGCTATGTTATGCTCGGCTGCCTGGTTGTGTTGGCTCCCTGTACGGGTTACCGCGCCTGGCTGAAGCAGCAGGAGTATGAGGAGCTGAAAGAGCCCGTGCGTCAACTGAAAGAAAACCGGAAGTAGTTTCTGTGTGGGGGAGGCCGGTCCTTGACGGCATGCCCGGCGTACCCCTTGCTATGTATTTCTTTTGACCTCATTATACTGGTTCCAGTTGGTGGAAGGTCAATATAAAACCGAGAAAAAGGCGCACAATTCTGCCGGGAGGGATAGAGAGCCTTCTGACAAAGCCGTAATCACCGCGGCGCGGCGGGCGGAATGGGGATTTTGTGTGCCAATCGTTACACGTAAAAATTGAAAGAGGGGGAACCTTTTATGTATACTGCAGGAGATTCGATGCTGGAAGTCCGGGAACTGCTCATCAAGGCTTTTGCCAGCGCCTGGCGCGAGAGTGAGCAGGCAACCGACCGGGATACCTATATCACCAGCAGCATCAATGTTATCAATTCCATTCAGATCCAGCCTGAGATGATTTATGCCGAGGAGGGCCAGGGCCTGGTGGATGGAGAAAAGCTGGACCATATCGAGGACCTGGTCCGTGCGGACGGCACCTGGGTTTATTACGGCGTCCCGGCGGAGAATTTCTTTCTCGTGACCTGGATGCCCGATGTGGAGGCTGCCCGCCAGAAGGTGGAAGCCCTGCGCCAGGAGGGCGACTGCATTGCCTGCCTGGTGGATCTGAACGAGCAATGGCAGTTTGGTGAATGATCATGCCGGGACCTGTTTCGATCCCGCTGCCGCCGGAGGTTGCGTCGCTGCTGGCCCGGCTGGAATCTGCCGGGCATACGGCTTACGTGGTGGGCGGATGTGTGCGGGACATCCTGCTGGGCATCACGCCGGGAGACTGGGATATCTGTACTTCCGCCATGCCGGAGCAGACCCAGGAGATTTTTGCGGACTGCCGGCAGGTGCTGACCGGCATCAAACACGGCACCGTCACGGTGATCTGCGGCGGAAAGGCCTATGAGATAACAACCTACCGGAAGGATGGCGACTATCTGGATCACCGGCACCCGCAGGACGTGCACTTTGTGCCCCGGGTGGAGGAAGATCTGGCACGGCGGGACTTTACCGTCAACGCCATGGCATACAATCCCGGAACGGGGCTTGTGGACTGCTTCGGCGGGCGGCGGGATCTGGCCGATCACGTGGTCCGCTGCGTGGGGGAGCCCTCCGCTCGCTTTGGGGAGGATGCCCTCCGCGTGCTGCGTGCGGTGCGGTTTGCCGCCAAGCTGGATTTTACCATTGATCCGGATACAGCCCGCGCTGCCGAGACACAATGCGGCAGTGTGCAGACCGTCTCGCCCGAGCGCATCTTTGCCGAGCTGGACAAGCTGCTGGCAGGCCTGGCGGCGGGGCGTGTTCTTGCCGAGTATGGCCGGATCCTGACAGGAGCCTTGCCGGAGGTCGCCGCCTGCATCGGCTGTACTCAGCCGGGGCGCTGGCATTGCTATGATGTCTGGCAGCATACGGCCGCGGCGGTGGGGGCGGTCCGCCCGGACCTCACACCGGAGAGTGCCCGCATTGTGCGGTGGACAATGCTCCTGCACGATATGGCAAAGCCCCTCTGCCGCACGGAGGACCCGGACGGTACTGCCCATTTCCCGGGACATAATCAGCGGGGTGCCCGAATAGCGGATCAGATTCTGCAGCGTCTGCGGGCCCCCACAGTTCTGCGGCTGGAAGTTTGCAGTCTGGTGGGAGTGCACGACGGCCCTCTGCCGGAGGACAGCCCCGCCATCCTGCGTTTGCTGGGGGAGCATGGAGAAATCTGGCTCACCCGGCTGTGCGCAGTCAAGCTGGCCGATCTTGCCGCCCATGCCCGCAACCCGGCGGTTGCCGCCCGGGAGGCAGAAGTCCTCTCCTTTGAATCGCAAATGCACATGCTGGCCCGCACTGGCTGCTACACCCTGCGTCAGCTTCAGGTCGGCGGAGGCGACGCCCTTGCGGCAGGCATCCGGCCCGGTCCGGCGGTGGGGGAGGCTCTGCACCGACTGCTGGAACAGGTAATGGACGGTCAGCTTCCCAACGACCGTGCTGTGCTGCTTCAGGAACTGAAAAACCATGCGGCCTGCAAAAACAGACCGGGATAAAGAAAACATCCGCTTCCGTTGCCAGAACAGGCAAACGGAAGCGGATGTTTTTGTTTCCCGGGATGGGAGGACGGGACCGACTGAGACGTTCGGGAACCGTGCCTGCATCCGGGGAAAACGGAATATCCCGCCGAACAGTCCGAGTTCTGAAAACGATCAGGGGCATATAACTGACAAACAATGTCCTGAGCAGCGCACCGAGGATGACGATGTATCCCATCGCCTTGCGAAGGATACGGGACTAGTGCTGTGCAGAAACTGATACAGCAAAAAGTATTGCCCCGGCCCCGGCAAGGGCAGATTTGGGGCCGCCCGGGGTGGGGAGAGGGCGTATAGGACAAGGCACAGCGACAATGCCAGCATTGCTGCATGAAACATAAAAACTCCCCGCCCCGGGGAACCGGGACGGGGAGTTTGGTCATGACGCTTGCGCGGTCAGTGCGAAAGGAGGCTTACAGCTGGGGACCAGCGGAAACCAGGGCCTTGCCGGCCTCGTTGCTCTCGTACTTGACGAAGTTCTTCTGGAAGCGGGAAGCAAGATCCTTGGCCTTGGCATCCCATTCGGAAGCGTCGGCGTAGGTGTCGCGAGGATCGAGGATCTTCGGATCGACGCCGGGCAGCTCG
>JAHZHS010000011.1:0-3544 GCA_019420135.1 Oscillospiraceae bacterium
TGAGGTATTTGTATCCATTGTCCTCGCACATTTTGGCGAGGGCCTGGTTGAACTGGTCGATGCGGGTCTGCACCACGGCGGCATCCGTAGAATCCTCGGTGACGGGCGGGATGGCACTGACGATGATGTCGCAGTACTCATAGCCGGTATGGATTGCACCGAGAGCCTGGCTGTAAGACTGGATAAAGCTGTCCACCGTCATACTGCCGTCCAGATCATTTTTGCCGACCATGACAATGATGCGGCGGGGCTTCATCTTGGCAATGGCCTGGGGAATGGTGTAGGCGGAGGAATCGTCCACAAAATAGACACAGGATTTCTTGGTCAGGTTGGAGACCGAAAGCCCCTTCTCCCCCACATAGCGGTCGATGGTGACCGAACTCGAAGCAGTCAAGGCGACCACGTTATCATCCCCCACAAACACCGTTGAGGAAAGGTAATCGTTGCCCGCATCGTTGCTCTCGGCCAGGATGGCCCCCAGCGTGGTATCCAGCGGATAGGCATTGGGGTCGTAATCCCCGGTGCCTCCAAACAGGAAGTTGGGCAGAATCCAGGCAGCCACAAAGCTGAGGATGACCGCAACAACGCATCCGGCCAGAACAAAGCAGGCCTTGCGCTGGGTCGGGCTGAAGGATGCCCGTTCTTGTGAATCTCTACGGCTCATAATGAGTCTGTACCTCCCATCGAATTCAGACGGACTGCAAAATAAAGTCGGTCAATGCCGCGGGATCCTTTGCTAGGCAGACCGGATGCCAGGCTTCCAGCTCCTCCCGGCTGCCGTACCCATACAGCACCCCCGCTGCGGGCAGACCGCAGTCGGCCGCCCCCTGCATATCGTCCTTTCGGTCCCCCACCATCAGGATTCTTCCCGCTGCAAAGCGCGGATCGGCAAGGTCCTGACGTACAACAGCCGTCTTGGTGTCCACACTTTTATCCATGCTCGCCCCGCCGACCAGGTCAAAATACCTGAGGATATCCTGTTCCTCCAGGATCGGCGTGACGACTTCCGTCGGTTTGGATGTGGCCGTGGCCAGCCGGATTCCGGCTGCCCGCAGGCGTTCCAGCATCTCCCGTACTCCAGGGAAAAGGCTGCACTCATGCATGCCAAGCCTTGCATACCGTTCCCGGTAAAAATCCACCGCGCGCTCCACGTCCGCCTCGTCGGCAAAATGCTGGGCAAAGCTCCAGCGCAGCGGTGGTCCCAGATAGCGGGAAACATCAATCTGCGCAGGGTCCAGTCCCATCATTTCAAAGGCATAGGCAAAGGTTTTTTCGATGCCGGGACGGGAATGAATCAACGTTCCATCGACATCAAACAACACGGCGTCATAACGCGGCAAAGCAATCCCTCCAAGTACAGTAGATTACATTATAGCATACATTTTTTGTTTTGAACATCATTTCACAAAAATTCCGACGGGTTACAAGTTGGTAACGTCCCTGCCCCGTCAGGCAGACGTACTTTCCGTTTTGGTCCAGTATGGCCTCTCTGTGTATCACCGGTGTATCAGGACTTCTGCGCCCGGAGATGGTACGGTAAAACCAGGCGGATTCCCGCCGGTCTATGGAATCCGACGGACACGGCAACGGGCGCCGGGCCGGAAGTTCCGGCCCGGCGCCCGGGCAGATCATGCAAAATCAGGATAGGAGCATCCGGTCGTTGGCGAAGTCGCCGTCGCTGACCTGCTCAAAGCGGGCCAGAAGATCGGATACGTGGAGGGCGGCCTTTTCCTCGCCGCGGACGTCGTAGATGATGCGGCCTTCATACATCATGATCAGACGGTTACCGTACTTGATGGCATCCTTCATATTGTGGGTGATCATGAGGGTGGTGAGATGGTTGTCGTGGACGATCTTGTCCGACAGGGCCAGAACTTTGGCCGCCGTCTTGGGGTCCAGGGCGGCGGTGTGCTCATCGAGAAGCAAAAGGCGAGGCTGCTGCAGCGTGGCCATGAGCAGGGTGATTGCCTGGCGCTGGCCGCCGGACAGCAAACCCACCTTGCTGGTCATGCGGTCCTCCAGCCCCAGGTCCAGAGTCTTGACCAGTTCCCGGTAGCCTTCCCGCTCCTTGGCGGAGATTCCCTGGCGCAGGGTGCGGGGCTGGCCCCGGCGGCGAGCCAATGCCAGATTTTCGTCGATACCCATGGTGGCGGCTGTGCCCATCATGGGGTCCTGGAACACGCGGCCGATATACTTGGCGCGCTGATGTTCCGACAGGCGGGTGATATCCTTGCCGTCGATGAGGATCCTGCCCATATCAATGGGCCAGACACCCGCGATGGCATTGAGCATGGTGGATTTGCCCGCGCCGTTGCCGCCGATGACGGTGACGAAATCGCCGTCCTCCAGGGTCAGATCCAGACCGTTGAGGGCGACTTTCTGGTTGACGGTACCGGCATTGAAGGTCTTATACACATTTTTGATTTCAAGCATTGGTGTTGCCTCCTTTGCGGACGGTGGGCTTGGTGAAGTAGCGGCTCTTCCAGTACGGGATGGCCAGGAAGATGGCAACGACCACGGCGCTGAACACTTTGAGCAGGTCGGTGTCCACCTTGAACCAGATGACCACCTGGAGCACCAGATAGTAAATGATGCTTCCGAAAGCCACGGCCAGCAGCTTGAGGGCGAAGTTGCGGAAGAGTTTGCCGAAGATGGCCTCGCCGATGATGACGGCGGCCAGACCGATGACAATGGAGCCGCGGCCCATGTTGATATCGGCAAAGCCCTGGTACTGGGCCAGCAATGCGCCGGACAGGGCCACCAGACCGTTGGAGATCATGAGACCGATGACCTTGTTGAGGCTGGTGTTGATGCCCTGGGCCCGGGCCATGTTGGCATTGCAGCCGGTGGCACGGATTCCGCAGCCCAGCTCGGTGCCGAAGAACCAGTACAGAATGGCGATGACCACCGCAATGACCACAGCCACCACAAAGATGGTGTTGCGGTAGAAGGGCACGTCCTTGATGAAGCGCAGCGAGACCAGCAGGTCATACTTGTCCACATTGATGGCCTGGTTGGCCTTGCCCATGATCTTGAGGTTGACCGACCAGAGGGACAGCTGGGTCAGGATACCGGCCAGGATGGCCTGGATGCCCATGAAGGTGTGGAAGATGCCGGTGACAAGCCCCGCCAGCAGCCCGGCGCAGGTGGCCGCCAGAATGGAGACCCACACGTTGCAGCCGTTGAGCATGCACATGATGCAGACCGCACCGCCGGTGCACAGCGTACCGTCGACGGTGAGGTCGGCGATGTCCAGCACGCGGTAGGTGATGTAGACGCCGATTGCCATGATGGCCCAGATCAGGCCTTGTGCCGCTGCGCCGGGCAGGGCGTTGACCAATGTCATGATATCCAAGATTTCACAATCCTCCCCTGTGCCGCGGAGTTCTGCCGCCGGGCCGATGGTCCGGTGTACAAAAACCGCCGCACGTTAGTTGTTTGAGCCCGGAGGCTCCCGATAAATAGGTATAGACCATATTAGTATAGCAAAAAGGCGGGAAAAAGGAAAGACCCTTTTTCCCGCCTTTCAGATTGGTTGGAATGG
>JAHZHS010000011.1:3554-23304 GCA_019420135.1 Oscillospiraceae bacterium
CGATGGCGACGTAATCGTCGGGGACGGTGATGCCCAGTTCCTCACAGTTGGTGGGGTTGTACTTCTTGGTGAAGTTGGGGGCATACTCAATGGGCATGGTGGAGATGTCCGCCTCGCCGGTCAGGACCTTGGCCGCCATCTCGCCGGTGGCATAGCCCAGGTCATAGTAGCTGATGGACAGGGTGGCAACGCCGCAGCCGCCGCAGATGCCCTCCTCGCCTGCGATGATGGGAACGCCGGCGGGCAGACAGATGTTGTTGATGATCTCGGTGTTGGACGCCGCCGTGTTGTCGGTGGGAACGTAGATCACGTCACACTCGCTGGCCGCACTGGTGGCAATGGTGGACAGGTCGTTGGAGTCGCTGAACGAGTAATCGGTGCAGGTGTAGCCCATCTCGGTCAGGTACTTGGTGACCTGCTCCACCTGGTACTCACTGTTGGGCTCAGCGCTGCAGTAGAGCATGCCCACATTGGGGTACTCCGCCACAGGGAAGAACTCGCTGAGCATGGCCGCCTGCTGATCCAGCGGGGCCAGGTCGCTGGTGCCGGAAATGTTGCCGCCCACCGTGCCGTCAAAGCCCTCAATGCCGAGAGCCACGCCGTACTCGGTGACCGAGGTACCCAGGATGGGGATCTCGGAAGTGCCGGCCGCAGCGGCCTGCAGGGCAGTGGTGCCGTTGGCCATGATCAGGTCATAGCCGCTGGAGACAAAGCCGTTGATGATGGTGGAACAGGTGTTGGCGTCGCCCTGGGCATTCTGTTCGTCAAACTTGACGCCATCCTCCCCGAAAGCCTCCACCAGGGCATCCTTGAAGCCCTGGGTGGCGGAGTCCAGCGCCTCATGGGGCTGCTGCTGGCAGATACCGATGGTATAGACCGTATCGGATGCCGTAGACCCGGATTCCTCCGTGGTTGCAGCCGAAGTTCCCGAAGAGGTAGCGGTTTGCTTTACTTCTGACATGATGCCGCATCCGCTTTCGGTGCGGCTGGTCTCCTCTCCCCTTTGATGATTTAATGTACTAAAGTATAGCATAGACAAGCCAAGCACGCAATGGGTAATCATACAGTTTCTTTCTGTTATCTATCCATTTTTTCGTCGTTTTGCACATTTTCCTGTGCAATGAATCGAATTTCTCTGTTTTTTAAAAGGGCATCCGTGGGAAAGAGGTTCCACTCTCTTCCCAGTATCCGCACCAGTACAGACCACAGGATCAAAGATGGATCTGGAAACCGTCGAAGGAAAAAATACCGCTTCCCTGACGGAGCAGCCCCTGCCGTTCCAGAAGCTGCCAGGCGAAATTCACCCGGGCGGCGAAATCCGGCGGAAGATTCATCCGGTGATGGCCGGGCAGGATCCGCGTAACCGGAAGATGACAGATCCTTTCCACCGACCGGGCAAACTGCTGCGGATCGGTGGTGGGATAGAAGGCGTCCAGGCATCCCGCATAGAGCAGGTCCCCGGCAAAGAGGAACCCCCGCGCCGCCTCGTAAAAGCAGCAATGTCCCGGGGAATGTCCCGGCGTGTGGAGGACCTGCACCTGCCGCCCGCCCAGGTCGATGATCTCCCCGTCGCGGAGCCGCTCCCCTGCCCCGTCCGAATAGACGGAGTAATCCTCCGGGCAAAAGCCTTCCGGGAAGCGGCAGGCCCGGGCCGTCAGATTGGCCCGGACGATTTGGGGCGGCAGCGGGAACTGTCCCGACACCCAGCTTGCCTCTGCCTCATGCACCGCGGTGCGGGCAAAACAGCCAAGCCCGCCGATATGATCCCAATGGGCATGGGTGACGGCCGCCAGCACCGGCAGTTTTGTCAGGCCGCAAACCGCCTTTCCCATGTCCGCCACTCCCAGCCCTGTGTCGATGAGCAGAGCCTGTGTCCGCCCGCAGAGAAGGTAGCTGTGAGGTTCTTCCCAATGGCGTGGCTCACTGATGACATAGGTATCTGCATCGATGGGTTCGACGGTAAACCAGCAGTCGGACATGGAGTGGTCCTCCTTTCTTCGAGTGGGTGTTGTACATGGGATCTGCTCCTCATTATAGCACATCCCTGCCGTGGGTGTGCCGCAGCCATGCCTCACACAAAAAAAGAGCCGAAGGCCGCATGGCGGCTTTCGGCTCCTCGGTTTTATATGGCGAATCAATCGGCGAAGCGCTCGGCCTCGGCGCGGGCCAGCAACTCGATAAAGCGCTCCCGGGACTGGGCCTGGCGCAGCGCATGGGTCAGGTTATTGTCCGACAGCAGGTTGACCAGTCGTGCCAGGATCAGCAGATGTTCGCTCTGGGCCTGGGGCGGCATAGCCACCATAAAGATCAGATCCACCGGCAGGCCGTCCGGCGCCCCCCAGTCGATGCCATCGCTGAGGCCCAGCGCCGCCACCCCGGGTGCCGCCACCCCTGCATTGCAGGCATGGGGCAGAGCGATTCCCTCCCCGATGGCAGTGGAGCCGCCGGTCGTCTCCCGGTCGCAGACCGCATTGTAGTAGGCGGTGCCGTTGGTGATGATGCCGCTGGCTTCCTGCAATTCCACCAGGATTCCCAATGCGTTGGAGGCATCAGGGACATCAGCGTGCACCAGTACGCTCTCCCGGCTGAGCAGTTGACTGACTTTCATGGCAGTTTCCTCCGCTGGGGCCTCAGCCCGTGACGGTGTTGATGAGGCGGTAAAGGTACTCCCCCACCGCGCCCTCGGAACAAGTGCAGGTGGTGACCTCGTCGGCGTTGGCCTTGACCTCGCCGGGGGCATTGGCCACCGCCACAGAGTGGCCCGCAGCCTTCATGATCTCCAGATCGTTATAGTAGTCTCCGATGACGATGGTCTTTTGCAGCGGCTCTCCCAGCAGGGTGCACAGGTCCCGCAGACCGGAGGCCTTGCCCACGCCGCCGGGCATGATCTCAAAGTAGATGCTGTTGGTAGCAAGGAAATAGTTTTCCCGGCCATAATACTTGGTCTTGGCGTACTGGGACAGTTTGCGGATCATCTCGGGCGGGCCGGCGAACACCACCTTGACCCAGCCGTCGGGAACGCTCTCCAGCGGGCAGCAGACCCCGGGGATCTTCTCGTCCACCTGATGGGCGTGGGTGTACTCGCTGGCACGGACCACATACAGTTCCCCCGCGTGGGCCATGACCTCCACCCCCAGGTGGGGGAACTGGCGCAGGATATCAGTGATGGCCAGGGTGGCCTGGTTGCGGTCCAATGTGGCACGGCGCAGCACCGTGTTGGTGGAGAAGTCATACAGCAGCGAACCGTTGCAGGAAATGGCCGGCAGCGAGAGCTCGATGTCCCCCAGCGCCGCACGGATGGACTCCGGCGGACGTCCGGTGGCGACAGTGAACCGTCCCCCCAGCTGGGTGAACAGCTTGATGACCGTCCGGTTGCAGGAGGGGATGCCCTCCTTGGCGGTCAGCAGCGTATTGTCCATATCGCAAAAGACAAGATAGTCGTGCAGACTCTGCTTCATTGACGGCTTTCCTTTCTCAGTTTCGTCAGAAATTCATTGAAATACCCCGGCAGGGGCGAATCAAACTGCATGTACTCCCCCGTGACCGGATGGACAAAGCCCAGTTCCTTGGCGTGCAGGCATTGTCCGTTCAGGGCACGGATGACGTTTCGGGGCCCGTAGACCCCATCCCCCGCCAGCGGGTGGCCGATGGAAGCCATATGCACCCGGATCTGGTGGGTGCGCCCCGTCTTGAGGCGGCAGGCAATGTAAGTAAAGCTGCCGAACCGTTCCAGCACCTGCCAGCCTGTATAGGCATAGCGGCTGTGGTTGTCGGTGACGGCCATCTTTTTGCGGTCCCGGGGGTCCCGGCCGATGGGGGCCTCCACAAAGCCCGCGTCCTCCTTCAGGTTGCCGTAGACCACCGCATGGTAGACCCGGTGGATGGAATGGACGCTCATCTGCTCGCTCAGGGCCTGATGGGCCTCGTCATTCTTGGCAACCACCAGAAGGCCGCTGGTATCCTTGTCGATGCGGTGGACGATGCCGGGCCGGATGGCCCCACCGATACCCGAAAGCTGCCCCGCACAGTGGTAGAGCAGCGCGTTCACCAGGGTGCCGTCCGGGTTGCCGGGGGCAGGATGCACCACCATGCCCTTGGGCTTGTTGACCACGATCAGGCTGTCATCCTCATAGACGATATCCAGGGGAATGTCCTGGGGCTGGGCGTCCAGCGGGCGCGGGTCGGGGATGGTGACGGACACCGCATCCCCTGCCCGGACCTTGTAGCGCTTGGGAACCGGGCTGCCGTTGCAGAGGACAGCCCCCTCCTCGATGAGGTTCTGCAGGGCGCTGCGGGTGATGCCCTCGCACTGTTCGGTGAGAAAGCGATCCAGGCGCTGGCCTTCCGCTTCGGGACCGGCGGTGAACTCAAGCGTCTGCATCGGTGGTGTGCTCCTCCCCGGAGGATTTCTTGCGGTCGCCCAGCTCGGCCCACAGCACGTAGACAAACAGCAGGGCCACGCCCACCGTCACGCAGATGTCGGCAAAGTTGAAGATGGCGAAATCCACAAACAGGAAATTGATGTAGTCGACTACCTGCCCACTGGCAATGCGGTCGATCAGGTTACCGATGCCGCCGCCCAGAACCAGCGTCCAGGCGATGCGCTCCAGCAGCGGCGGCTTGCGCAGCAGCAGGTAACCCAGCAGCACGATAAGTGCCACCGAGGTCACCACAATGAGAAAGCCCTGCCTGCCCCACAGCAGCGAGAACGCCATGCCCTCATTGAGGGAATAGCGCAGCTCCACCACATGGGGGATCAGCGTCATGGAGCCGATGGGCAGCAGGTCTGCGGTGGCCCAGGCTTTGAGCAGCTGGTCAATGCCGACCAGCACCGCTGCCGCGGCGATGGATAGAATACCGGAAAGCATGCGGTCCTCCCTGTGTCTGCCCGCAAAGCGGGCCAAACCAGCCGAGTGCCGGCCCTCCCCTTTGGTCGGAACAGCAGCGCCGCAGGACAGGCCGCAGGCTGCAGCGGCCGGGCGCCGTCAGACACGGCATCCGCCTTTGCAAACCTTGCGTACCGCCTTGAACGGGGCTCTTGCGGCCCGGTTCAAAGCATCCCCGACATTGCTCCGCCCAAGCAGGAAAACCGGCAGCTCGTCGTTATTGCATTATTTTGCCAGAACTTTGGCGCAGCGCGGGCAGAGGCCATCCTCGTTGACCGCGTCGTCGTACTTCCAGCAGCGCAGGCACTTGGCGCCGTGGGCATGCTCGGCGGCAACGCCCAGTCCCTCGCAGGTGCCCTTGACGCCGCCCTCGCCCTTGACCAGGTTCACCTGGGAGACGATGAGCAGATCGGCCAGCTCATCCATGGGGATGGCGTTGAGGAAGTCGTACATGGCGTCGCTGCAGTACAGGGTGACGCAGGCTTCCAGCGAGGAGCCGATCACCTTGTCGGCACGGGACTGCTCCAGCACCTTCTTGACATCGTCGCGAACCGCCATGACCTTGTCCCACTTGGCGGTGAACGCCTCGTCGGGAGCCTGGCCGGCCTCGGGCATCTGCTCGAAGACCACATAGTCCTTCATGCCGGGCAGTTTGGGGATATAGCTCCAGATCTCCTGGCTGGTGAAGCAGAGGATGGGAGCCAGCAGACGGGTGAAGTCCACCAGAATGTGGTACAGAGCCGTCTGAGCGCAGCGGCGGGCATGGTCGTCGGCGCAGTAGAGGCGGTCCTTGATGACATCCATATAGAAGTTGGACATATCCAGGACGCAGAAGTTATAGATGGCGTGGTAAGCGCGAGAGAAGTCATAGTGCTCGTAGGCGTCGCGCACGGTGGCGGTCAGGGCACGGATGGACTGCAGCGCCCAGCGGTCGATCTCGAACAGCTGGTCCTCCTCCACCATATCCTTGGCGGGGTCGAAGCCGTTGAGGTTGCCCAGCATGAAGCGGGCGGTGTTGCGCATCTTGCGGTAGGCCTCGGACAGCTGGCGGAAGATCTCCTTGCCGGCGCGCACATCGACGGTGTAGTCGCTGGAAGCGACCCACAGACGGACAATATCGGCACCGTAGTCACGGATCAGCTCGGAGGGTTCCACGCCGTTGCCGGCGGACTTGTGCATCTGCTTGCCCTGCTCGTCCACGACCCAGCCATGGCACAGAACTCCCTTGTAGGGAGCGATGCCCTGGGTGGCAACGCTGGTCAGCAGGCTGGACTGGAACCAGCCGCGGAACTGGTCTGCACCCTCCATATAGAGGTCGACGGGCCAGTGCAGCTCAGGACGCTCGCGGCAGACAGCGCTCCAGGTGGAGCCGGAGTCGAACCAGACGTCCATGATGTCGGGGTCCTTCTCCCAGTCGGAGGCGCCGCACTCGCAGACCTCGGTCTTGGGCATGATGTCGTTGGCATCGTACTTGTACCAGGCGTCGCTGCCCTCCTTGCGGAACAGGTCGCTGACGGCCTGGATGGAAGCATCGGTGATGTGGTACTTGCCGCACTTCTTGCAGTAGAACACCGGGATGGGCACGCCCCAGACACGCTGACGGCTGATGCACCAGTCGCTGCGGTCGCGGACCATGCCCTGCATGCGGTCATGGCCCCAGGCCGGCTGCCAGTGGACGCTGTCGATGGCCTTGTAGACATCCTCCTTGAAGGCGTCGATGGAGCAGAACCACTGCTCGGTGGCGCGGAAGATGATGGGGTTGTGGCAGCGCCAGCAGTGGGGATACTGGTGGACGATGTGCTGCACGCCCATCAGATGGCCGGTGGCCTTGATGTGCTCGAGGATGACCTTGTTGGCATCCCAGACCTTGAGACCGGCGAACTCCTCCCCTGCCTCGGCGGTCAGGCGGCCGGCGTCATCCACGGGGACGACAACGGGCAGCTGGGGATAGTGCTGGGTGCAGACCTCAAAGTCCTCGACGCCGTGGCCGGGAGCAGTATGGACGCAGCCGGTGCCGCCTTCCAGGGTGACATGGTCGCCCAGGATGACCAGGCCGGTGCGGTCCAGGAAGGGATGCTGGTACTCCAGCATTTCCAGCTCGGAGCCCAGGACACGGGGCTCGAGAACGGTATAGTTTTCAATGTGGCAGGCTTCCATGGTGGCCTTGACCAGGTTGGCCGCCATGATGTGGTACTGGCCGTCGATCTCCACAAAGGCGTACTCGATGGAGGGGTTCAGGCAGGTTGCCACGTTGGCGGGCAGAGTCCAGGTGGTCGTCGTCCAGATCACGATCCAGGCCTTGTCCAGAGGAATGCCGTACTTGGCCAGCACACCCTTGGGGTCGTTCTTCAGCTTGAAGCGGACGTAGATGGAATCGCAGGCATCCTCGGCGTACTCGATCTCCGCCTCGGCCAGGGCCGTGCGGTCCTCCGGGCACCAGTAGACCGCCTTGAGGCCCTTGTAGATGTAGCCCTTCTTGGCCATCTCGCCGAAGATCTCCACCTGGCGGGCCTCAAACTCGGGCTTGAGGGTCAGGTAGGGGTTGGCAAAGTCGCCCTGGACGCCCAGGCGCTTGAACTGGGAGTTCATGACGTCGATGTGCTCGGTGGCAAACTCCTTGCAGATCTTGCGCAGGTCCAGCTTGGAGACACCGGCCTTCTTGTCGCCGAGAGAGCCCAGGGCCTTCAGCTCGATGGGCAGGCCATGGGTATCATAGCCGGGAACATAGGGCGCGCAGTAGCCGGACATGTTCTTGTAGCGGATGATGATATCCTTGATGATCTTGTTCAGGGCGGTGCCCATGTGGATGCTGCCGTTGGCATACGGAGGGCCGTCGTGCAGAATGAAGGACGGCTTGCCCTCGTTATTCTTGATCATCTGCTCGTAGACATGGTTGTTTTCCCAGTCTTCCAGCATGACCGGCTCTTTTTTCGGCAGGCCCGCCCGCATCTGAAACGGTGTGGACGGCAGATGGATGGTGTCATTATAATTCTGCGCCAAAGTTTCCTACTCTCCTCTATACTTCATTCACGCACAAACCCGGCACGGCCGGACACAGATCTCCCCGTCCCCGAAGGGTTGCGGTCAATCCGGTCGGCGCGCCGGTATCGGTGCGCGGTATCACGATCCACGCTTTTCCAAAAGTGCGGATCGCTGTCAACTGTCAAAGTCCACGCCGGCAAAGGTATCAAAGGATGCCGGCAGCGGATCCGGCTGCGCGGCCTGCTTTTTGGTACGGCGGGTCGTGCTTCTGCGAGTGGTGGACTTGCGGGTGGTCTTTTTGGGGGCCGGGGGGTCCTGGTCGGGCAGGTCATACAGGCCTGCGCCGGGCTGGAACTTGCCGGTGGCCGCGGGCGCCGGAGCGGCGGGCTCGGGCGGATCCTCACGCAGATCCTCGGGCTCGTCCGGTTTGGGCGCGATGGCAAACTCCACCGTATCCACCTTTTCCTCGGTCTCGGGAAGGGCGTCCTCCTCGGAATCACCATAGTAAGGCTCGGTGTCCGGTTCGGGCTGGACCTCCTGGACGGGAGCCGGCTCGTAAGCGGGCTGGGGCTCCTCGTAGGCGGGGGCGGGCTCCTCATAAGCCGGTGCCGGTTCATAGGAGGGCTGCGGTGCCTCATAGGCAGGTTGCGGGGCCGGCTGCGGCTGCGGTTCGGGCTCGGGCTGGGCCGCCGGTTTCTCCTCCGGCTGAGGCTCCACGGTATCGGAGGCCTCCGGGATCTTGGACAGCAGCTCAATATGCTTGCGGTACATAGCAAGGAGGGATTTCTTGAAGTTTTCCGTCTCCTTGCGGATGGTGGTCAGCTCCTGCTGGGCCAGCTCCACCTCGTCACGGGCGCGCTGTTCCCGGTCCTCGGCACGGATGTTGGCGGCACGGATCACTTCGGCGGCCTTCTGCTTGGCCTCCTTGATGACATTTTCCCCCAGGCGCTGGGCGTTGATGAGGGTGGTGTGCAGGGTATCTTCCTCGGCACGGTACTGGTCGATGCGCTGGGCAAGCACCACGAGTTTCTTCTGCAGATCCTCGTTCTCCGCGCTGAGCGCATCCAGACTGTCCGCCACCTGTCTGAGATAATCATCGACATCGTCACACCGATAGCCCCGCATGGCTTTTTCAAATGTGACGCGCCGTACATCCTCCGAAGCGATCATTCTTTATTCCTCCTGTCTCGGGCCCTGCCCGGGATTGGCTGTAAGGCCGAAAGCCGCGCTGTAATGTTTAATACTGATAAAACAGGATAAACGTGCGGTCGCTGCGGCTTTTGCCGCCGATCTCCTGTAACCGGTAGCGGCCGCTGCCGCGCACCGTGAAAATGTCCCCCGCGTAAACCGCGTCATGGGCGCTGCGCAGGGGAACGTGATTGACCTGGACCCGGCCTTCCGAAATGGCCTGTGCTGCCTGTCCCCGGGAGGTGTGCAGCATGGCCGCCAGCACCGAGTCGGCCCGCAGTGAACTGACCGTTGCCTGGCGGAGCTGGCGCTCCGGTTCCCGCAAGGCGGACTGGGGCGGCTCCTCACAGCGCTGGGCATCCAGCCGGACATGTCCCGCCGACGTCAGGTTCGCAGCCACAAAATCGGCCTTGTCCTCCAAAAGGAAGAGGTAATACTCCCCCGGCCGGTCCGGATCGGGACGGATATCGCCCAGGCAGACCCGCTCCAGGCCAAGACCCAGCGCCGCCCCCAGGATGTCCCGGTGGGCGGGAGGCTGTGCTCCCGGCGCAAGGTGAGCATGGAGGTGCAGGCAGGCAACGGGCTGTTCCTGCCAGGCGCCCTCCGGCTCAATGCAGAGTACCCGGCGCTCGGCCCCCTCAAATCCACCCCAAAAGCGGATGCTGCTCATCTGGGCACGGTTGGCGGAGGCCGCCGCCAGAGACTGTTCCCGGTCGGACAGAAAGCCGGTATAGCGCGGAATGCCCCGCTGCCCGGCCAGGATGCAAAGTTCCTCCACCCGGCGCATGAAGCGGCGTTCCTCCTCATTCTGGGGAGGCAGAAAGCCGCGCACCGCTGTGCCGGAGCCGGTGAGATCAGAAGAATACGCCATTGTTCTCCAGCTCGTCGATCAAATCGCCCATAATGTCGACATTATAGGGGGTGATGATGAAGGTGCTGGTGGCAACGCGCTTGATCTGGCCGTTGTTGGCATAGGCAACGCCGGACAAAAAGTCGATCAGGCGGCGGGAAACCTCCTTGTTGGTGGACTCGAGGTTCAAAACCACCGTGCGCTTGGCATTGAGCTGATCGGCAATGGTCGAGGCGTCGTCAAAGCGTTCGGGCTTGACCAGCACGACCTGAAGCTGGGTCGTCGCATTGATGTTGACGACCTTGTTGCGCTGTTTGGCAGCTTCGGACTGAGCATAGGTATCCTGGGACGCCGAACCCTGGCCGCCGCCGGCAAAGACCTCGTCCTCGCCGCCGTCCAGGTACTCGTCGTCCTCCGGGTCCGGATTGATACCGAGCATATTTTTGAAGCCTTCGAACATGGACATGATGGATTCTCCTTAACTTATGGCTGTTGCAGCCCTGCGGCTGCCTGCCGTACAGACGGCAGAATTTCACTGAATACAGCGATATACATTAAGTATTATCGCTGTTTTGGCGTCAAAAGTCAATAGCGGCAGTCCCCCGCAGATACATTTTGGATGCAGACCGGAAAATCGACGATTTTTCCACAAAAAAAGCCGCCCGCTTTGTAAATACAGTCTCAGCGGGCGGCGATTTCAGCCCGTTGGGGCTGCTTTGCCGTGGGAATATTTGACGGTGTGTCCGGTTTTTACATCAATTTTCCATCCTGCAGGTTGGTGCCCTCCACGATGACCTCATCATACAGGCGGACCTCGTTGTCGGTCCCCAGTGCGCCGTCCTCCGGCACCAGGATATAATCCTCATTCTGGTAGAGGATGGTGATCTTGCGGAAGCGCTGGAGGTTGCCCACCTTGACGTAGACGCCGTTGTTGCCGTCCACGATGTGCAGTGCCTTGCTGTCGATGCGGATGCCGGAATAGGTGTGCAGATCGATCTGAGCAGTCTCCTGACCCAGGGTCAACACCTCCGAATTGATGGTGCCGCATTCCAGCACGATCTTGGCAAGCCCGGCCTCCTCGTCCTCGGTGACGGACAGCACTGTGGCCGACAGAGGATCGTCCTGTTTGCCGGGTACGCTGATCTTGACGGTGGAAAGTCCGTCAAACCGGGCGGCGGTGTCCAGGTCACAGGTGGCGTAGAACCGCCAGGAAAAGCCCGAGACGATCCACCCTGCCGTGTTGTCGGTGGAGGCGGTAAGGTCCTGCCCCAGCATCGACGACAGGTCGGACACCGAGGCATTGTCGGCGGTCTCCTGGTTCAGGGTGGTGAGGTGCGCCGTGTCCGCAGCCACAAAGTAGCCGTTTTTCTCTGCCACCAGATTCTGCAGGCCGTCCAGCTGGGCGGCGATGGCATCCCGCTCCGACTGCAGCTGGGCGATGGTGGACGCAAAGCCGGTACTCTGGCCGGTGGAAATCTGCAGGCGATTCTGGGCCAGCAGGAAATCCTCCTCGGCGGTACGGATGCTGCCGTAGGCGCCCCGGTCCAGCTGGTCCAGCAGGTTATACAGCGCCGACTGGGTCTGGGTGGTCAGCACCGAGAGATCACTGCCCGACGAGTTCTGGGACTTGTTGAGCAGCGAGATTTCCCGGTCCAGATTGGTCAGGGCCTCCCGCTCCAGATCCTGGCCCTCGGCGGTGTAGCACTCGGCAATGACGGTGCCCACGGTGACGCGCTCACCGTTTTCCACCAGGTAGCCCAGGTCACCGCTGCCCGACACCGGTGTGGCATCGAATACAGCCGCGCCGGTGAGCTTGATGCTGTCCGACATGGTGGCCTGGATGGCGGTTTCCGTCTTATAGGTGTGATGAAGAATGGCGTAGAGCTGTACCGCCACGTACAGCACAGCAAAAATCAGGATGGCCGTGATCAGTGCGATGGCCATGTTTTTGCCGACGCGGCGGCGCTCGGCCGGATCTCTCTGCATGGGTATCTCTCCCTCCCCTTGCGGGGCGGCGGGCCAGGTCAGTGTTCCCCGGCCAGAAAGTTGCGGACAAGCTCCCCTGCGCGCCGGAGCGTGTCGGGGCGCTCGATCTCCAGCCAGACGGCGTCGGTCTGGCGGCGGAACCAGGTCAGCTGGCGCTTGGCATAATTGCGGGACGCCTGCTTGAGTTTGTCGGTGCACTGTTCCAGCGTCTGGGTCCCTTCAAAATAGGGGAAGAACTCCTTGTATCCGATGGCCTGGGCCGCCGTGCGGAAGGCGGTGCGGTTGTGCCAGACGTGCTCGGCCTCCGGCAGGATGCCCGCCTCCACCATGCGGTCTACCCGCAGATCAATGCGGCGGTAGAGCTCGGCACGGTCGGCGCAGGTCAGGCAGATACACAATGAGCGGTAGGGCTTCTGGGCCGGCAGCGAGGCGGCCCGCTGCTCACTCATGGTATGACCGGTAAGGTGGTAGAGTTCCAGTGCACGGACCACCCGGTGGGTATTGTTGGGATGGAGGGTGCGGGCGTAGCCGGGGTCAACGGCGCAGAGTTCCTCATAGACGGCCTGTGTCTCCCCTTCCTCGATGCGCTTCTGCAGCGCCGCCCGGAAGGCGGGGTCCTCCTTCTGGGGAGCAAAGCTAACCCCGTTGAGAAGGCTGGAAATATACAGCCCGGTCCCCCCGACAACCAGTGGCAGTTTGCCCCGGGCAGTGATGTCCCGGATGGCGGCGTCCGCCCGGGCGGTGAACTCCGCCACGCTGAAGGGCTCATCCGGAGCGAGGATATCGATGAGGTGATGAGGGATTCCCTGCATCTCCTCCGTGGTGACTTTGGCGGTGCCCACGTCCAGCCCTTTGTAAATCTGCATGGAATCGGCGCTGATGATCTCGCCGTCAAACTCCTTTGCCAGCGCTACGGACAAAGCGGTCTTGCCGGTGGCGGTGGGGCCGCCGATGGCGACCACGCGGGGCAGGTCAGACAAGGCGGCCAAACTGTTTTTCCAGCTCCTTCCGGGTGATCTTGAGCACGCAGGGGCGGCCATGGGGGCAGAAGGGCGGCACGCTGCCGTCCAGAATCTGCTGGGCCAGGGCCAGCAGCTCGGAGGGGTCACTGCGGTCCCCCGCCTTGACGGCGGCGCGGCAGGCGATGGAGTGGAGCACCCACTCGGTCTTTTCCCGCAGGGCGTCGCCGCCTCTTGCCAGGCGGGCCGCCAGCTCGATGAGCATGTCCTCCACATCGTCCACAGGCACATCCGCCGGGACGGCCCGCACAATGACGGTGGCGCCGCCGTAGTCCTCGGCCTCGATGCCTGCGTCCTCCAGCAGTTTCTGGTTCTGCAGGACGGCCAGCTTTTCCTCCGCCGAGAGGTTGACCTGCACCGGCACCAGAAGCATCTGGGCGGGCACGTTGCCGTAATCTTTGGAGAGCTTTTCAAAAAGGATGCGCTCGTGGGCGGCATGCTTGTCGATGAGGCAGAGTTCCCCTGCCCGCTCGGTGATGATGTAGGTGCGGAACACCTCCCCCACCAGGCGCAAAGGCTCGCTCTGGGGCGCGGGGGCCAGGGTGATCTGTTCCGGCGTACCCGTGGGCAGAGCGCTGAGAGCAGAGGCCGTCCCGATGTTCTCCGGCTCTTGGGCGGGCTCCGGGACAAAGCTGGTCTGCTCGGGGGCTGTCTCCGGCGCGGGAGCAGGCTGACCGGCAGGGGCCGGAGCTGCCTCCTCCTCTGGGGCAGCCGCAGGCACCGGTTCGGTATGGACTGCGGGGGCATCGGCAGGGAGATTCGGTGCGGCGGGGGCGGTTTTCTCCTCCGGCAGGTCGGGCAGGATGTCCAGAACTGCCTCTGAAGCGCCACGGGAAGCGGTGACAGAAGCGGACACGGGCTGTGCCGCGGGAGTGGCCGGGGCCGCTTTGTTGTAATCCTCCCGCGCCGTATGGACGGCACGCTGTCCCGGCGCGGCGTTGATGCCGGGCACCGGGCGGGGCGGAATGGGATCGGTCAGGCTGCGGGCCGCCCGGTACTGGGCAGCCGTCATGGTGGCAAAGCCGCCGGTACTTCCCTGGTGATGAGCCGTTCCCTGGCCGGCAGCCGCCGGGCGGGCGGGTGCCTGGGGGGCGGGCTGGGCCTGAGCGGGCTGCTTGCCATGGTCGCCGTGATCCATGGAAAAGCGGCACTCCCCGCTGCCGGGGGTGGTGAGGGCGTTGCGCACCGCACGGTAGACCGCGTCGAAGACGTCGCCCTCACGGGCAAAGCGGATCTCGGTCTTGGCGGGGTGGACGTTGACGTCCACCAGCTCGGCGGGCAGTGTGAGCATGAGGACACCGCCGGGGAACTTGCCCTGCATGAGAGTTCCCTTGTAGGCGTTTTCCATGGCGGCCATCATGGTGCGGTTTTTGACGTAGCGGCCGTTGACATAGAAATACTGCGCCCCGCGGGAGGCACGGCAGGCCCGGGGCGGCGTGACCAGGCCGGTCACCTGATAGACCCCCAGCTCCCCCTCCACCGGCAGCAGGTCCCGGGCAAAGTCCCGGCCCACCGCGGCGTGCACCGCGCTGATCAGCTTGCCATCGCCGGGGGTGACGAACTGCAGCTTGCCCTCCCGCTCGAACCGGAAGGAGATCTCCGGGTGGGAGAGGGCGGTGTGCAGCACCACGTCGGCCACAAAGGTGCCCTCGCTGGCATCCTTTTTGAGGAACTTCATCCGGGCGGGAGTGTTGTAGAACAGGTCCCGCACCGTGATGGTGGTGCCCACCGGGCGGGCGCCGGGCTCCATCCCCTGCTCCTCCCCGCCCGCAATGCGGTAGAGGCAGGCGTACTCATCGTCCTGGGTGCGGGTGAGGACCTCCACCCGGGCCACGCTGGCGATGGAAGCCAGTGCCTCCCCCCGGAAGCCCAGGGTATGGATGCTGTTCAGATCCTCCGCCGTCTTGATCTTGCTGGTGGCATGGCGGATGAAAGCCTTGTCGATGTACTCGGCCTCGATGCCGGTGCCGTTGTCCACGATCTGCAGCAGCTCAATGCCGCCGCGGCGGATGGACAGCGTGATTTTGGTCGCGCCTGCGTCGATGGCGTTTTCCAGCAGTTCTTTTGCCACCGAAGCGGGGCGTTCCACCACCTCGCCCGCGGCGATCAGTTCGGATGTGTGCTTGTCCAGCACGCGGATCTCTGCCATAAGTCACCTAGCCTTTTGCATTGGGAAAAAGGGCGCGCCGTGTCCCCTGCTTTTCAGGGGACGCAGCGGCCAGTGTATCAGTGCAGGACACCGGGCATTATTTTGCCAGCGCCTTTTTCAGTTCATAGAGGAAGTTCAAAGCCTCGATGGGAGTGAGGGTCTCCACGTCCACGCTCTTGAGCTTGTCCACCACCTCGCTGGGAACCTCAGGGTTCTGGTAGGCGTGGACCGTCTCGAAGTCCAGCTGCAGGGAGGCGTTTGCCCCGGGGGCCGAGGCCTCCAGCTGGCGCAGCACCTCATGGGCACGGCGGGTCACACTGGAGGGCAGCCCCGCCAGCTTGGCCACCTCGATGCCGTAGCTGTCGTCCGCCGGGCCGGCCACAATACGCCGCAGGAAGGTGATGTCCTCCCCGCGCTTTTTCACGGCGATGTTATAGTTCTTGACGCCTTCCACGTCCTGTTCCAGCTCGGTGAGCTCGTGGTAATGGGTGGCGAACAGCGTCTTGCAGCCGATCTTCTCACAGATATGTTCCACCACGGCCCGGGCAATGCTCATGCCGTCAAAGGTGGAGGTGCCGCGGCCGATCTCGTCCAGGATGACCAGGCTGTTTTTGGTAGCGTGTTCCAGAATCTCGGCCACCTCGGTCATCTCCACCATGAAAGTGGACTGGCCCGCGGCCAGGTCATCGGAGGCGCCCACCCGGGTGAAGATGGCGTCCACCACGCCCACCCGGCAGGAGGCCGCCGGCACAAAGCTGCCGATCTGTGCCATGAGGGCGATGAGGGCGTTCTGGCGCATGTAGGTGGACTTGCCCGCCATGTTAGGGCCGGTAATGATGAGCATCCGGTTGTCCGACTCGTCCAGAGTGGTGTCGTTGGGCACAAACAGGCTGCCCTTGAGCATCTGCTCGATGACGGGGTGGCGCCCCTCCGCAATGTCCAGCACGTCGCTGTCGTCCACCGTGGGCTTGACGTAGTTGTTGCAGACGGCCACCTCCGCAAAGGCAGCCAGCACGTCCAGCTGGGCCACGGCGGAGGCAGTCTTCTGGATGCGCAGGATCTCACCCGAGATGGCGCTGAGCAGGTCGGCAAAGAGCTGATGCTCCAGCACCAGCAGCCGCTCGTTGGCACCCAGGATCTTGTTTTCCAGGTCCTTCAGCTCGGGGGTGATGTAGCGTTCCCCGGTGGTGAGGGTCTGTTTGCGGGTGAAGGTATCCGGCACACTGCCGGTGTAGGAGCGGCTGACCTCGATATAATAGCCGAAGACTTTATTGAAACCGATCTTCAGCTTGGGGATGCCGGTCTCCTCCCGCAGGCGGGCTTCCAGCTGGGAGAGGTAGCCCTTGCCGCCGTGCATGATGTCCCGCAGCTCGTCCACCTCGGCGTTGTAGCCTGCCCGGATGACGCCGCCGTCCTTGAGGTTGGCGGGCGGGTCGTCCCCGATGGCAGACCGGATGCAGGTGAGAAGATCGCTCAGCGGGTCGATGTCGGCAGCCAGCTTTTGCGGCAGCGGCGCCGTGGAGGCCTCCGCAATGCGGCGGACCTCGGGCAGAGCCTCACAGGTATCCCCCAGGGCACAGACCTCCCGGGGAGTGGCGGAACCGTACAGGATACGGGTGGTCAGGCGCTCGATGTCAAACACCCGGCCCAGGGCCTCCTTGAGATCGCCGCGGGCCACGTTCTCCTGATAAAGAGCTTCCACCGCGTCCAGGCGGGCGTTGATGGCCGCCGAGTCCACCAGAGGCTGCTCGATCCAGGCGCGGAGCAGGCGCTTGCCCATAGAGGTCTCGGTCTTGTCCAGCACCCAGAGCAGGGTTCCCTTTTTCTCCCGGCCGCGCATGGTCTCGGTGAGTTCCAGGTTGGCCCGGGTCACCGGGGAAAGGCGCATGTACTGGGCGTCGGCGTAGTTCTGCACCGCACGGATGCGCTCGATGCCGTGCTTCTGGGTCTCCTTGAGGTAGCCCAGCAGCATGCCCACCGCGTAGGGCACCATGCCTTCCTCGGCAAAGCCGCAGGTCTTGCGCCAGTCCGCTCCGAACTGAGCAGTCAGCTCGGCGTCGATGACGCTGTCCTTGCAGCAGGCGTCCTCCCGCAGTTCCACCAGGGCGCTGGTGTGCTGCTTGATGTAGGCCGTCACGTCCTTGAGGTCCAGCATAGCGGTATTGATGAGGATCTCACTGGGCATGTAGCGGCAGAGCTCGGTGATGATGGCGCCGCCCATCTTTTCGGCGGAGAGTTCGGTGGCGTAGGCCTCGCCGGTGGAGATGTCGGCAAAGCAGACGCCCGCCCGCCAGCTGCGGCGCTGCTTTTTCAGGTAGATGGCGCAGAGGTAGTTGTTCTTGTCCTCGGCCAGCATGCTGCTCTCAATGACGGTGCCGGGGGTCACCACCCGGATGATGTCCCGCTTGACCAGGCCTTTGGCCAGGGCAGGATCCTCCATCTGCTCACAGATGGCCACCTTGTATCCCTTGGCAATCAGCCGGGCCACGTAGGTCTCGTAGGAATGGAAGGGCACGCCGCACATGGGGGCGCGCTCCTCCCGGCCGCAGTTTTTGCCGGTCAGCGTCAGCTCCAGTTCCCGGGATGCGGTGAGAGCATCGTCGTAGAACATCTCATAAAAGTCGCCCACACGATAAAAGAGAATCTCGTCCGGGTGCTGCTTCTTGATCTCAAAGTATTGCTGCATCATGGGAGAAACTGCCTGTTCCGCCATGTTTCACACTCCTGTTCCGGGCCGGGGCCGCATCGCGCGGTCCGGGGAAATCCTTCTTCGACAAAGGCGGGGGATGGTCTCCCCCGCCGAAACGCTCTTTATCCGCCGATCAGTGGCAGCCGGAGCAGGATGCGCAGCTGCCGGTGCAGCCGCCCTGGGGTGCCTGGACGGTCATGGGGTCGCCGCCGTTCATGGCGGTGTTGATGATGGCGTCGATGTGATTGACCATCGCCTCGCACTCACTCTTGGCGGCATTGTAGCGCACCATGCCCTCGCTGGACATGATCTGGGTGTAGAGATCGTTGATCTTCTGGTTCAGCTCGGCAATGCGGGCGCTGTCCGGCTCGGCCTCGGCGCTGGCACGGTTGAGATCCAGGCGCTGCAGGTTGAACTCACCGATCATCTTCTGCAGTTCCTCGTCGGCATCGTTCATGCGGCGGGCGGCGTCCAGCTCCAGGTAACGGGGGTCGGTCTGCATGGCAGCAGCGGCTTTCTTGAACAGATCAATGCAATCCATGGTTGGGTTCTCCTTTATTGTGTGTATTTTATATTCTTTGTGGCGGGAAGGCTCAGGCTTCGGTCACGGCCCTGCCGGTGAGCAGCGCCGCCCGGGAGCCGGTCAGCTCCACGTCGGCCCAGCTTCCGATGAGCTCCTCCCCGCCGGGGAATTCGACGACCAGATTGTTGTCCAGGCGCCCGTTGAGGGTGCCCGGCGTGCGGCCGCAGGCTTCCACCAGCACCCGCACCGTCTGCCCAGCCATGGCCGCGATCCGGGGGAAGGCGACCTCGTCCTGGGTGCGCAGCAGCCGCTCCATGCGGGCGGTTTTCTCGGCATGGGTGGTGGGGTCGGGCATCTCGGCAGCCTTGGTGCCGCCGCGCTTGGAATAGATGAAGGTGAACAGCTGCATATAGCCCACTTTTTTCACCAGCTCCAGCGTCTGCTCGAACTCCTCCTCCGTCTCGCCGGGGAAGCCGACGATGATGTCACTGGAGAAGGTCACGCCGGGGATTTTCTCCTTGGCGTAGTCGATGAGCTCGAGATACTGGGCCGAGGTGTAATGGCGGTTCATGGCCGCCAGCACCCGGTCGCTGCCCGACTGCACCGGCAGATGGATATGCTTGCACAGGTGGTCGTTGGCGGCAATGGTGTCGATGAGCTTATGGCTGGCATCCTTGGGGTGGCTGGTCATGAACCGGACCTTGTAGTCACCGGGGGTCTGGCAGAGCAGGTTCAGCAGATCGGCAAAGTCCATGGGCTCGGCCAGGCCCTTGCCGTAGCTGTTGACGTTCTGGCCCAGGAGGGTGATCTCCTTGTAGCCGGCCGCCACCAGGCTGCGGAATTCCTCCAGCACGGCCTGGGGCTCCCGGCTGCGCTCCCGCCCCCGCACATAGGGTACAATACAATAGGTGCAGAAGTTGTCGCAGCCGTACATGATGGGCAGCCAGGCCCGGAAGCCGGAATCCCGGCGAATGGGCATCTCCTCCACCACCGCATCCCGCTGGACCGGGTCCTGCAGATACCGCTTGCCCCGGCGGATGCGCTCGGCCAGGATGGCGGGCAGACGGTCAATGCCGTCCACGCCGAAGACCAGGTCCACGTAAGGATAGCTGGCGCGGAGCTTGTCCACCACGCTCTTTTGCTGGGCCATGCAGCCGCAGACGCCGATCATCAGGCGGGGGTTCTTCTCTTTCAAGCGCTTGAGGGCGCCCACGTTGCCGAACACCCGCTGCTCGGCGTGCTCCCGCACCGCGCAGGTGTTGAACAGGATCAGATCCGCCTGTTCCACATTGTCGCAGATGCCGTAGCCGACATCCATCAGGACGCCGCGGATCTTTTCACCGTCATTGACGTTCTGCTGGCAGCCGTAGCTGTGCACATAGGCCATGGGCGGGGTGTCGTAGTATTCGGCCAGCGTGCGCGCCGCGGCCGCGTCATGGGTGTAAGTGGTCTTTTCCAAAGCCGTCTCTCCGAAGCAT
>JAHZHS010000110.1:0-1046 GCA_019420135.1 Oscillospiraceae bacterium
GCGCCTTTTGTGATCATATCCATAATCGTCTGCAAGTCATTGGTTTCCTTCTGGTCCTTTTTCGCGTCTTTTTCCACTTCCTTCAACAAGGATTCCGGAATCAATTCTGCAAGGAAGTCCCTGGAAAGCTCATACTTGACTTTATCCCTGTACTCTTCCCATGTGGGCTGACGTTTACAGTATTCCGTAACAATGACCCCATGGCTGTCGCAAATAAAATCATTGGTCATCCGTGTTACAATTTCAATTTCACGTATGAAGGCCGGAGACAATCTTTGCTTATCCCAGATATCTTTCCAATTCAATGTATACCCCTTGGGAATGGAACTTAGAATTTTGGCGATTGTGTAGGGGACAATTTTGTTTATGCGGTCATACTGATAGATTTTATTCCAGCATCTGACAGCGTCGTATATAATGATAGCACATTTACCAGCAACACACAAGGAAATCATGTGTTTGCAAGGTTCTTAGTGTCCTCGCAGCACAAATCAGTGTCTATATCTATTCTCTTCAGTCTTCATGGCCGTGCGTTCAACACACAGTTAATAGGAACTAGCCTCAGATGTGATACCTCCACCTCTTGCTAGTCAGAATTCTCCGCTTAGTCATGTCAACCAGCTGAATAGAGGTAGTACCATCGCTGCCCTTATCAGCAAATCTTTCCCCCTTCGGAGCTAATTTTTTGATTGTAAGCAGTTCTAGTACCCCTAGTGAAGCATCCCGTTTCCTAGTTTTCCAGATAAAGAATCGCACATAATGTGATGTCATTCGCCTTTATTATGGTAATCGCTCGGTTCAGCAAAGCACCTCATTCCCGCTCCTCTGCATCCACCACATTCCACACCCTCAGGCCCTGCTTTTGTGCATAGCGCAAAGTGTAGGCGGTGCCGCCAATGGCGCGGGTACACCAGGCAATGCAGCAGGAGGAGCCGTCCACCAGATGTCGGTCTCGGGCCAGAAAGGCCTCACGGCTGGGCGCTTGGCAGCAGACGACTACCTTGTCTACCCTTGCCTCCACCGCCGCTACACGGGCCTGCTGAGCG
>JAHZHS010000110.1:1056-4760 GCA_019420135.1 Oscillospiraceae bacterium
AAGGCTGCACCAGGATAATGCGTATCTGGGGTTGGCTCTCCCGCAATGCCAGTAGTTTTTCCGCTACCAGCGTGTCGAAGCCCAGCGCACCACCCACGCCAAAATAGCGCACGCCCTCCTCCAGCAGCGGATTCAAGCAGGCATACACCCGTTTCCATATTTCCTCTTCTTGTCCAATCGGCAGAATACGGTGTCCTGTGAAGCAGCAGGTAAATGGTCGCTTGTCCATGTCCTCGTCCTCCTCACGACGCATTTTGTATTACATATTTGTAATATATAAATCATACGCCATTGTGCACCATAATAACTACAAGAAAATACTGGCGGAGGTGCAACATGGCGCAGGAGGATAAGTTTATCGTTCCGCATCGCAAACCAGCTGTGGGCAAATCCACGGTGGTATCGGTGCGTTTGCCGGACACGATGCTCGCCAAACTGGAGGATGTGGCCACTCAAACGGGCCGTACCCGCAATGAACTGGTGCAGATGTGCATCGACTACGCCCTGGCCCGGTTGGAGATTCCTGAAGAATGACAAAAAGCAGCCTCCCTACTGGGAGGCTGCTTTTTGTTTGAGAGAAGCGTATCCGAACACAAAACTTCGTTCCAAACAAACAGAACTGACAGTTATTGGTCTGGGCTTGATTTAAAAAAACACTTGTCGCAAGAACACACGGAGGATGTTTTTACAGTCAACCGCACTATTTCGCTCGGAAAACTCGCCCCGTTCGTCTGCATGATTCAATGGGGCGATTTCTTATCAAGTCCCCGTCCCGGTTCCATGTCGCCCGGGTCATCTGCCCTCGGCAGTTCCAGACAGAAGGTGGCGCCACCGCCCGGGGTATCCTGCACCCAGAGGCGGCCGCCGTGGAGGGCGGTCAGCTCGGCTGCCACCGCCAAGCCCAGGCCGTAGTGGCGGGCGTCGTCCCCCGCCTGAGCACCACGGACAAACCGCCCGAAAATGCGCTTTTTTTCCGCGTCCGGCACGCCGGGGCCTCGGTCCGCCACCGCAAAGCGCACCCGCCCGCCCTTTTCCGAAAGGCGCAGCTCCACTTCGCCGCCTGCGGGGGCAAAGCGCAGGGCATTGTCCACAAGAATGGTCAGCAGCTGGCGCAGCCGAAAGGCATCGGCGCTTACGGCGGGCAGCGCTCCGGAGGGCAGATTCACCCGCAGCCCTCGGCCCCGTTTGCGGGCCAGCGGCTCCATGCTCTCGGCAAAATCCAGCAGGAAGGTGTCCGGCTCAAGGGGCTCCCGGCGCAGCCGGACCCGGGCGCTGGCTCCCGCGCTGAGCAGCAGCAGGTCGTCTACCAGCGCCCCCATGCGGCGGCTCTCGCCGTCGATGACCTCCAGATACCGGCCCGCCTGCTCCGGCTTGCCGGCGGCCGCCGCCGCGTTGGCACGAATCACCGCCAGCGGGGTGCGAAGTTCGTGGCCGGCGGCGCTCAAAAATTGCTGCTGCTCTTCCATGGCGCGGCCCACCGGGCGCACCGCCCGGCCCGCCACGAACCAGCACACCAGCCCCAGGCCCGCCCAACCGGCGACTCCCGCCAAAATGAACAGCCCCGCCAGCTGCCGGGCGCGGGCGGCCTCGGGGGCGAGGGACTGCACCGCCAAAAGGCTCGTCCAGCGGCCGCCGGCGCTGCCGTCCAGCCGCAGTTCCGCCCGCCAGACGACGTCCTGCGCCGAAAAGGTGAAGCTGGCGCTCTGGCTGCCCGCCAGAGGCGGCGCGTCGGGAGACAGGCCGTGCTGTTCTTCTGCGATACGAACCGCCTCGTCCAGCACCGCCCGGTCCTCCTGCCCCAGCCGCAGCGTGTGGAGCAGCGGCTGGCCGTTTTCTGCCAGGAGCAGCTTCATGTCGTTCTGAGACTCCAGCCGGGCCAGCCAGTCACCGTCCAGCTGGTCGTAGCGGTCCCATTGGTATTGCAGCTGGTTCACCGCCGACTCGAAAGCAGAGACGCGGCCGGCCACATACTGCTGCCGGGCCACCCCGTAGGCAAACAGCAGCGCCCCGGCCAGCACCGCCCCGGTGAGCACCGCCGCCAGCAGCGCGATGCGCATCTGCAGCCGCCTCAGCATTTGTCCGCCTCCAGGCAGTAGCCCGCGCCCCGCCGGGTGGTCAGCTCCATCCGGCTGCCTACCAGCCGCAGGCGCCGGCGCACCAGATGGATGTAATTCTCGATATTGCCGCTCTCCACATCGCTGTCCGGGCCCCAGACGTTCAGCAGAATGCGTTCCCGGGGCAGGGTGATGCCGGGATTGCGCAAAAACAGATCCAGCAAGGCGCACTCCCGCCGGGAGATGGTGTGGGAACCTGCAGGCCCGGTGAGCAGCCGGTCCGGCAAGCGCAGCTCCACGTCGCCCCGGCGAAAGACTGCCTGTTCCCACTCCGTCGGACGACGGCTGAGCGCCCGCACCCGGGCCAGCAGTTCCTCGGCGGCAAAGGGCTTGGCCAGATAGTCGTCCGCTCCGGCGTCCAGCCCTTCCACTCGGTCACCCACCGCATCCAGAGCAGTGAGCACCAGCACCGGCGTGCGCACGCCCGCCCCGCGGGCCTGGCGCAGAACGGAGAGGCCGTCCAGTCCCGGCAGCATCCGGTCCAGCAGCGCAAGGTCGCATCCTCCCTCACAGAGAGCGTCCAGCGCATCGGGGCCGTTGGCGCAGCACTCCACTGTATAGCCCGCCGCAGATAGGGTGTCCCGCAATGCCTCCCGAAGATTTTTTTCGTCCTCCACCAGTAAAATTCTCACAGTGCCACCCGGCCTTTCTAGGAAATGATACAATTATACTACCACGCCGGACCTCTAAACAATCTCTAAAAAACTTAGAGACTGCTTAGAGATTTGCCTGTTACAATGGCGGCAGAGCAAAACCGAAAGGAGAACCCGACATGAAAAAACCTTTAAGGCTCGTTTGCGGGGCGCTGGCCGCTCTGTTTTCGGCCGCGATGCTGGCCGGCTGTTCCGTCGAGGACAGCTCCATTGCGTCCTCCGGCGCTCTCTCTGTTGCGTCCACAGGCGGCTACGTAGAGGAGGACGTCAGCCCCGACCACAACTACAATGTGGGGCTTTTTGTGGTGAACGGCATTCTGAATGTCTTCACGGTGGAGAACCCCGTCACCCCCCTCGCCCAGCAGACACTTCACTGGTATGTCCTGGGCCAGGACGACCAGTGGCAGGAGCAGAGCGGCAGCGGCTTTGAGCAGTTGGCCGCTCAGGTGGGAGATGGCATCGCTTATCCCACCGCCTACCTCACCCAGGATGGAAAGCTCTACTGGTCGTGACCGTTATCGCCGAGGGAACCGAAAAATCCTCTGAGACCAGTTACTTCGCAGTGGAGAACGGCACAGCTCAAAAGCTGGATGTCCTGCCCGCAGGCGAAGCGGATCTTGCCTTTGATGAAGACACCGTGACGATGGCTGCCTGTGGCGACACCCTGCTAATGGCAAACTCTTCCTTGGAGGTGACTGCCTGCGATCTGACCGGTGCATCAGTGCAGATGGAACTGGCCAAGCTGGAGATGGGCAGCCGCTTTCTCTGCGGCAGCGCCAACGGTTATTATATACTTGACAATCAGAACAAAGTCTGGCACTACACTCTGGGCGGCACCACTGCCGAGCTGGCATTGGACGGTAGCCGATACTCCATCTCCGACCCGGGCCTGTTCGTGCAGTCGGCGCCGGTGGGGCCAGACGAAACCCTCTATGTT
>JAHZHS010000110.1:4770-7014 GCA_019420135.1 Oscillospiraceae bacterium
GTATCCGCCGGGGGCGAACTGACCATCTTCAGCCTTTACCGTTCAGACACGGTGGAGGCGGCAGTGAACGCCTGGCAGAAGGCCACCGGCGGTGCCGCCACCTACACCCGGGCCCTGGAAGAGGGCTCGGAGGACGGCCACACCACCGTGAACGGCAGCCGTGAGGACGCGCTGACCCAGCTGAACACTCAGCTGTTGGCGGGCGCGGGGCCGGACGTGCTTATCCTGGACGATATGCCGGTGGACAGCTTCATTGAAAAAGGGCTGCTGATGAACCTCTCCGGCCAAGTGGACACCAGCGGCATGCTGGAAAATCTAACGGGCGTGTGGCAGACGGAAGAGGGTCTGTTTGCCCTGCCCGCCCGGTGCTTTCCTCTGCTGGCAGGCGCGAACGAAGCCACCCTTTCCACAATCACGGACGCCGAGACGCTGGCAGGGTTGCTGGCCGCCGAACCCAACATCTATGATGACGGGCGAAACGAGACTATGCCACTGCTGACCTACTACAACACCGTGCAGTTGTTCGACACCTTCTACCCCCTCTATGCTAAGGACATCTGGAGAGATGGGCAGCTGAACGAGACCGCCTGCCGCCAGTTCTATGAACTGTTGGGACAAATCCGGACGGGCGGCGGTGCCACCCTGAAAAACACCGCCCCTTTCGATCGGCCCGACGGTACCTACTACCATCCTCAGAACAACACCGAAGGAGCATTCATAAACTGTTTGTGCCGCGCCTTCTGCTCGCCGGTCTATTCTCTGAACGGTCTGGGCGGCAACTTCTACTATGCCTCCCGTGTCAGCGGAGCCAACGCCGGTGAGGTGAAAGCTTTGGGCACGGCCAGCGGCACCACCAGCATCCAGCCTGTCTGCACAGTGGGGGTAAACGTCAGTACTCAGAACCCCGATGATGCGGTGAAGTTCATCCAGACCCTCTTGAGCAAGGAAGTGCAGCAACAACCCCTCTACGACGGCGTGCCGGTGCTGAAGAGCGCTGTACTTAGCCAGTGGGAGGAGGGCTTTGCTCAGTACGGCACTTCCACCAGCACTGACATCGTGGCCGTGCTGGAAGGCATGGACCCGAACGTTCCCTCCACCGTACTGCGCAGGGCGGTGGGCGCGGGAGCGCAGCAGTATTTGGACGGGGCCAGTCTGGATGAGGCGGTGGAGACCGCACGGCAAGAATCGGCCCTCTGGTTGGCAGAACAAAACTGACGTAAAAAGACTTGGCGGGCAGTAATGCCCTTTCGAAGAACGCTACACCCCTCATCAAGCGTAAAACCATACTAAAACAATCCTGGACTGGGTGGAGTATGCACTTAAAATTTTTCTCGCAGAACAACAATAAGTCTATCCGACTCGGCCTACAGCAGGAGCGTCGGGCTGCGGCACTACTGCTGGTACCCAGCCTTGCGGGCACCGCGGTGTTCTATCTCATCCCCTTTCTTGAGGTGGTACGCCGCAGTTTTACAGATGCGCTGGGCCGCCGCTTCGTGGGCTTTGCCAATTACAAAACGGTGCTTAACAACAGCGCCTTTCGCACGGCGGCATCCAATTCTGCCCGTTTCCTGTGCGTGTGCATCCCGGCACTGCTGGCGCTGAGCCTCGTAATGGCGCTGCTGGTGCGTGCGGCGAGGCAGCAGGGTCGGGTGTTTTCCACCAGCTTTTTGCTGCCGCTGGCGGTGCCGGTGGCCAGCATCGTGCTGCTGTGGAAGGTGATTTTTGCCCCAAACGGCCTTGCCAACACCTTGCTGACGAGCCTGGGTGCGCAGCCGGTGAACTTCATGGGCACCGGCGCCGCCTTCTGGGTACTCATTGCCACCTACCTGTGGAAGAACAGCAGCTACGACATGGTTCTCTGGGCCGCAGGGCTGGACCGCATCCCCAAAAGCCAGTACGAGGCGGCCGCAGTGGACGGGGCAAACGCGTGGCAGACCTTTTGTGCCATCACCTGGCCGGGTCTCGGGCCCACCCTCGGTCTCACCGCTGTTTTGAGCCTCCGCGGCGGTGATTGTGGTGGGCGTGATGCTGGCCGCGGCGGGGGGCGTTCTGGCTCTGCGCCGCCTGCTGCAACGAAAGGAAAAGCAATGCTGAAACGATTCTTCTACCTGGCCACCCTCACGCTGCTGGCGCTGTTCACCTGGTGGGTGCTGTGGTTCATGGTCATGGGGGCGCTCACCGGTGAAGGCGAACTGCTGGCCACCATCGGCCCGGCGCTGCAAAGCGAAGAAGAGCAGGCGGCCG
>JAHZHS010000111.1:0-1000 GCA_019420135.1 Oscillospiraceae bacterium
CTGTGCGCAGGCACCGGCATGTGCTATAATGACGGTAAGCACGCTGCGGGCGGGCTTGGAATCAAAACGCGGACAGGAGGGTTTCCCGCATGAAAATTGCATCCGATATCAGCGCCCTGATCGGGCATACACCTCTGGCATATCTGTCAAGATACTCGGCCTCCCAGGGGCTCGAGTCCCCCATCGTTGCCAAGCTGGAGTATTTCAATCCGGCCGGCAGCGTCAAGGACCGCGTGGCCAAGTCCATGCTGGACACCGCGGAGCAGGAGGGTAAACTTTCCCCCGGTGCAGTCATCATTGAACCCACCAGCGGCAACACCGGCATCGGTCTGGCTGCCCTGGCCGCCGCCCGCGGCTATCGCGTCGTCCTGACTATGCCCGAAACCATGAGCCTGGAGCGCCGCAATCTGCTCAAGGCCTACGGTGCCGAGATTGTTCTGACCCCCGGCGACAAGGGCATGGCCGGCGCCATCGAAAAGGCCAATGAGCTGGCCGCTGCCACACCGGGAAGCTTTGTTCCCGGACAGTTTGAGAATCCGGCCAATCCCGCCCCCCATATAGCCTCCACCGGCCCCGAGATCTGGCACGATACCTATGGTCAGGTGGACATCTTTGTGGCAGGCGTGGGTACCGGTGGCACTCTGACCGGCGTGGGACGTTATCTGAAACAGCAGAATCCCAATATCAAGGTGGTGGCGGTGGAGCCCGCCACCTCTGCGGTGCTGAGCGGCGGTAAGGCCGGTCCCCACGGACTGCAGGGAATCGGCGCAGGATTTGTGCCCGACACGCTGGACACCTCGGTCTATGATGAGGTCATCCCCGTCACCGACGAGGACGCCTACACCGCCGGGCGGGAGATTGCCCGCAGGGAAGGCTATCTGGTGGGCATTACCTCGGGCGCCGCAGCCTGGGCAGCCGTACAGCTGGCCCGCCGCCCCGAAAACAAGGGCAAGATGATCGTAGCCCTGATGCCCGATACCGGAGAGCGGTATCTCTCCAC
>JAHZHS010000111.1:1162-2124 GCA_019420135.1 Oscillospiraceae bacterium
GGTGCGTGTGTCCATGACGTGTGGGTTCAAGTCCCATCTTCCGCACCAAGAAAAGAGCGCTGAGACGTTGGTCTCGGCGCTTTTTTCATATTCTCGCATATTTTCTTCCAAGAACTCCCCGCCTGGCAGATATCATCCTGCCGGGCGGGGAGTTCTTTTGTTTCAAGCGTTTCCGTCCGATCAGTCGCCGAAACACTTCTGCCTTTCCTGCGTGCGCCGGGACTGTGCCGCGCGGAAGGGACGGCTGCGGTCACCGCGGCCTCGATTTCCTTTGCTCCGGTCTTGCCGTCAAAACTTGTCCTCTGCCACTTTGCCCGCATGATTCGGGCAGCGGCCGGAATGTCGGATCCCCGTTCCTCATATTTCTGTATGCTCCAAAGGCAGTTTCTGTCCGGGCCCGGGTGCGGCGTTCCCTTTTTCGCCGGTCAGCTGCTGTCCGGGCCAGTGCTCCTTTTGCAGCATATGCACCAGGCTTTTCAGCACCGGGTCGTTCTGCAATGCCTTTGCCTTGTAATAGACGCCGAAAGAGGCCTCCTCCGCCTCCTGCATGGGAATGCGCACGATGGATGCCGCAGGTGGGATGAAAAGATCCGGCAGCACCGATACCCCAAATCCCGCCTCCACCAGCACCACTGCGGCCTCCGCCGACTCACAGAAGTACAGCTGGGCCGGGCCCCGGTCTCCGATCAACTGGCCCTGCATCTGGGCGGCCTCCAGGCGGGCACGGGCAGGGTCCAGCAGCACCAGGCGGTATGGTTCCAGCTGTTCAGGCGTGAGGCTTTCGTTTCCGGCCAGCGGATGGTCCGCCGCACAGATTCCCACCATGGGCACACGGCACAGTTCCCGGTAGACCGACCGGGTTCCCTTGGGTGGCTCCGACTGCCGGAACGCCAGGACAAGATCCACCTCCCCCTCCTCCAGCATGCGGTGGAGATGGGGAAACGGCACGGTGCGCAGGCTGG
>JAHZHS010000111.1:2134-3044 GCA_019420135.1 Oscillospiraceae bacterium
ATGAAGCTCGGGATACTGCTGCGCCAGTCGTCGGCGCAGCGGCGACAGCAAAAACAGCTTTTTTAATGATACGGCGACCACCGAGAGCGTGCGGACCGCATCCTGCCCCGGATGCTCAAACCGCTTTTTGGCCTGGATGGCAATGTCCACCATCCGCCGGGCATCGTCCAGGAAGGCCAGCCCCTCCCCGGTGATGCGCACAATGCGGGTGGTGCGGTGAAACAGCGTCACGCCCAGTTCCTTTTCCAGCGAGTGGATCTGCTGGGTGACGGCAGGCTGGGTGACATGCAGCTGCTCCGCCGCCCGGGCAAAGCTGAGCGTCTGTGCAACGGCCAGAAAACAGGCCAGCTGAAAGGTATTCATGGCGTCCTCCTGTAAAAATTTCCGGCCGGGCGCCGGCCAGTAATTAATAAGTTTTTATTATCAATAATAGCATTTTCTGAATTCACATTCAAGGCGGAATCCGTATAATAGTCAACAGGCGAACCGTTCACTTACGTACGATTTGCCCGATGCAGACACATCCGGACGGGAGGGAATCATCATGTCCACCGAGCTCATTCCACTTTTGCGGCAGCTGAACCTGCAGCTGGAACAGTGCGGGCGCACGCAGATGCAGCCGCTGGGGTTATCCACCTCGGAGGGGCTGACACTGTGCTACCTTCTGCGCCACAGCGAAAGCGACCTCTGCGCTGCCCGGCTCCACGAACGGCTGGGCGTATCCAAAGCGGCATTGTCCTCAACGCTCAAATCCCTGTGCCGCAAAGGCTATCTGGAGAGGGCGGTCTTTCCCGATGACGACCGGAAAAAGCGCATTCTGCTCACCCCCAGGGCGCAGCAGCTGCGGCACCGCATGGAGGAGCAGATGACCGGGCACAGCACCGCGCTCTGCCGGGACATTCCGCCCGGA
>JAHZHS010000111.1:3054-6995 GCA_019420135.1 Oscillospiraceae bacterium
TCAACACAGGGAGGAAAACCATATGATAAAAACACTGTTGGCACAGGTCCGGCAGTACCGGACGGCATCCCTGCTGGCGCCGCTGTTCACCGGGCTGGAGGTGCTGATGGAGGTGCTGATCCCCTTTGTGACCGCCGCCATCATCGACAGGGGCATCGAGGCCGGGGACCTGGGCCAGGCCTACCGCTACGGACTTCTGATGCTGTGCATGGCATTTTTCAGTCTGGTGTTCGGCGTGCTGGCCGGACGCTATGCCGCCCATGCGTCGTCGGGCTTTGCCTGCAATCTGCGCGACGCCATGTATCAAAACGTACAGACCTTTTCCTTTTCCAACATCGACAAATTTTCCACTGCGGGCCTTGTCACCCGCATGACCACCGACGTCACCAACGTGCAGAACGCCTACCAGATGATCCTGCGCATTGCGGTGCGCGCTCCGCTGATGCTCATCTGCAGCATGGTCATGTGCTTTTTCATCAGCGCACGGCTGAGTCTCGTCTTTCTGGCCGCCATCCTGGTGCTGTCGGCGGCGCTCATTGCCATCATGCTGCGCACCACCCGCATCTTCAACGAGGTGTTCCGCCGCTACGACGACCTGAACGCCAGCGTGCAGGAAAACGTCTCTGCCATCCGGGTGGTCAAGGCCTTTGTCCGGGAGGATCACGAGAACGCCAAATTCAAACAGGCCGCCGGCAACCTCTATCGCCTGTTTGTCAAGGCGGAAGGTCTGCTTGCCCTCAACAACCCCGTCATGATGCTGGTGGTCTACAGCTGCATCCTGGCACTGTCCTGGTTCGGCGCTCACTTCATTGTGATCGGCAGCCTGACCACCGGTGAGCTGACTTCCCTGTTCAGCTACGTCATGAGCGTACTCATGAGCCTGATGATGCTGTCCATGATCTTCGTCATGATCACCATGAGCGCCGCCAGTGCCCGGCGTATCGCGGAAGTGTTGGACGAGCGCCCCGATCTGGCTGCTCCCGCCGACCCCGACACCGAGATCGCCGACGGCAGCATCGACTTTGACCACGTCAGCTTCTCCTACAAGCACGGCAGCGGTGAAAAGACCTTGCAGGACATCGACCTCCATATCAGGGCCGGCGAGACGGTGGGCATCATCGGCGGAACCGGCTCGGGTAAATCCAGTCTGGTCAATCTGATCAGCCGTCTGTACGACGTGGACGAGGGCTGCGTCAGAGTCGGCGGCAAGGATGTCCGCAGCTACGACATGGAACTGCTGCGGGATCAGGTGGCGGTGGTCCTGCAGAAAAACGTTCTCTTCACCGGCACCATTCTGGACAATCTCCGCTGGGGCAAGGAGGACGCCACTCTGGAAGAATGTCAGGAGGCCTGCCGCCTGGCCTGTGCCGACGAATTCATCCAGCGCTTCCCCGACAAGTACGACACCTGGATCGAGCAGGGCGGTACCAACGTGTCCGGCGGTCAGAAACAGCGGCTGTGCATCGCCCGGGCCCTGCTGAAAAAGCCCAAGATCCTGATTCTGGACGACTCCACCAGCGCGGTGGACACTGCCACCGACGCCAGCATCCGCCGCGCCTTTGCCCGGAGCATTCCCGGCACCACCAAGCTGATCATTGCCCAGCGCATTTCCAGTGTGCAGGACGCCGACCGGATCCTGGTGCTGGATAACGGCAGGGTCAGCGGCTTTGACACCCACGATAACCTGCTGAAAAACAACCCCATCTACCGGGAGATCTGTGAAGCACAGAGCAGCGCCGGCGGCGACTTCGACCAGCCCGGCGACAGCGGAAAGGACGGTGCGCAATGATGCCCCATACCATGACTGTTCCAAAGAAACCCGCCGACGTCCGGCAGCTTGCCTCCACCCTGGGCCGGGTGCTGGGTTACATGCTCAGAAATTACAAGTTTTCCTTTTTTATGGTGGTGGTCTGCATTCTGGGTTCGGCACTGGCTTCCGTCCAGGGTGTGCTATTCACCCAGCGGCTCATTGACGCTTACACCACGCCCCTGACCCGCTCCGCCGATCCCGACTACGGGCCGCTGGCCGCCGCCCTGCTGCGGGTCGCTTTCTTCTATGCGGCGGGCATCCTGTGTGCCTACGGCTACAACCGCATCATGGTCAACATCAGCCAGGGCACCATGCGCAATCTCCGCGTGGAGCTGTTCCAGCACATGGAATCCCTCCCCATCCGTTACTTCGACACCCACGCCCACGGCGACATCATGTCGGTCTACACCAACGATGTGGACACCCTGCGCCAGCTCATCAGCCAGAGCATTCCCCAGATCATCAACTCCCTGGTGACCGTCATCACCTCCTTTGTGAGCATGCTGGTGCTGGACATTCCCCTGACGCTGCTCACCCTGGCCATGATCGCCGTCATGCTGCTGGTCACCTCCCGCATTGCCGGGCGTTCCGCCCTCTACTTTTCCCGCCAGCAGAAGGACCTGGGCTCCGTCAACGCCTACATCGAGGAAATGATGAACGGCCAGAAGGTGGTCAAGGTCTTCTGCCACGAGGAGAAAAGTCTCGAGCAGTTCCGCAAGCTCAACGAAGCCCTGCGGGACAGTGCCGACAAGGCCAATACCTTTTCCAACCTGACCATGCCCATCAACGCCAACCTTGGCAACATCAGCTATGTGCTGTGTGCCGTCATCGGCGCGGTGCTGGCTCTGAACGGCTACGCCGGGCTGACCCTGGGCACCCTGGTATCCTTTCTGACCCTCAACAAAAATTCCACCCAGCCTGTCAGCCAGATCAGCATGCAGACCAACGCCATCGTCATGGCCATGGCCGGTGCCAAGCGGATTTTTGACCTGATGGATGAGCAGCCCGAGACCGATGAGGGCTACGTCACCCTGGTCAATGCCCGGGAAAAGGCCGACGGCACACTGGAAGAGTGCCCCCAGCGCACCAACGTCTGGGCCTGGAAACATCCTCACCACGACGGCACCGTCACCTACACCCGGCTGCTGGGCAATGTCACTTTTGACGGGGTGGATTTCGGCTACAACCCGGACAAGATCGTGCTGCACGACATCAAGCTCTACGCCGAGCCGGGTCAGAAAATCGCCTTCGTGGGTTCCACCGGTGCCGGCAAGACGACCATCACCAACCTGATCAACCGGTTCTACGACATCGCCGACGGCAAGATCCGCTATGACGGCATCAACATCAACAAGATCAAAAAAGCCGACCTGCGGCGGAGTCTGGGCATTGTTTTGCAGGACACGCACCTGTTCACCGGCACCGTCATGGAGAACATCCGCTACGGACGGCTGGATGCCACCGACGAGGAGTGCATGGCGGCAGCCAGGCTGGCCAACGCCGACGGTTTCATCCGCCGCCTGCCCGACGGCTACAACACCATGCTCACCGGCGACGGCGCCAATCTGAGTCAGGGCCAGCGGCAGCTGCTGGCCATCGCCCGGGCGGCGGTGGCCGACCCGCCGGTGCTGATTCTGGACGAGGCCACTTCCTCCATCGACACCCGCACCGAGGCCCTGGTCCAGCAGGGAATGGATGCACTGATGACAGGGCGCACCACCTTCGTCATCGCCCACCGGCTCTCCACCGTCAGGAACTCCGACTGCATCATGGTTCTGGAACAGGGCCGCATCATCGAGCGCGGCTCCCACGACCAGCTGATTGCCCAGAAGGGCCGGTATTACCAGCTTTACACCGGCAACGCCATCGCCAATTAAACGCCCCTGTTCCGTCAGGATTTCTGCACGGCGTCAGCAAAAGAACAGCCCCGCGGCAGTTTGCCGCGGGGCTGTTCTTTTGTTTTGTATGAGAGGTTCTCTGTCCGGTCCGGGGATCTCAGTCCTTGTACAGATCCACCAGGTTGACAAGCACTTCGGTCATCTTGTCCAGCTTTTCCACGGTGGTACATTCAAAGGGACCGTGGCAGTTGAATCCGCCGGTGCCCAGGTTGGGGCAGGGCAGACCCTTGTAG
>JAHZHS010000112.1:0-2654 GCA_019420135.1 Oscillospiraceae bacterium
TCGGCTGCATGTCCAGTGTAGCACAGCCGCGCCCCCGCCGCAACCGCAGGGCCGGTTGTAAATTTTTCAAACCTATCCCCGCACACGGTCGGGGCCAAGCCGCTGTCCCCCGTTTTTGGGCCTGTACTTTTTCCGCGCTGTGTTGTATAATGGTAAAGTATTGCATTAAAAGGCGCCTGCGAGCGCCGAAAAGACAGGAGTATCACATGAAACTGAAACATTCTATCCGTGCCGGCGCCCTGATGCTGGCACTGTCGATGGTGCTGGCCGGTTGTTCCAACAAGGACGAGAGCCAGTCCGCCACCTCCGAGACCTCTTCTCCCGAAGGGGCCGAGACCTCCGAGACCGCTACCGCTGAGACGGCAGATCCCTACGCCTACCTGGCGACCTTCTCCTTCAGCGACGGCTTCGACGAGAACGGCTACCTCAAGGGGGTCAAGGCACTGGATTACGTCACTCTGCCCGAGGATTACAATTCCCTGACCCTGCCCGCAGGCACCGACACTGTCACCGATGAGGACGTGGATTCCTACATCGAGTCCAACATCCTCTCCAACTTTGCCACCGACGAGCAGGTCACCGACCGCGCCGCCGAGATGGGCGATACCGTCAACATCGACTATGTCGGTTCTGTGGACGGCGTCGAGTTTGACGGCGGCTCCGCCCAGGGCTACGACCTGACGCTGGGCAGCGGTTCCTTCATTGATGACTTCGAGGATCAGATTGCCGGCCACACCCCCGGCGAGACCTTCAACGTGGAGGTCACCTTCCCCGATCCCTACCAGAACAACCCCGATCTGGCCGGCAAGGACGCTGTGTTCGTGACCACCCTGAACTATATCTCCGAGAGCGTCAACCCCGAGCTCACCGACAGCTTGGTCGCCCAGCCCATCAACCCCTACCTGCAGCTGACCACCGTGGACGGCCTCAAGTCCTACGTGCACGACTCCCTGGTCAAGTCCAGCATGAGCAGTGCTGTCTACAATCAGCTGGTGGAAAACACCACCTTTGCGGATGAGCTGCCCCAGTCGGTGACCGACTACTTCAACGACAGCTTCCTCTATTCCTATTATATGTATGCCGCCAACTACGGCATGACCCTGGATGACTTTGTCGCCGCCGCCGGTTACGGCAGCGCCGCCGACCTGCTCAGCGCAGCGTCCTCCTCCATCGAGAGCTCGATGAAGCAGGCCCTGCTCATGCAGGCGATTGCCGAAAAGGAAGGCGTTGTCTGCGATGACGCTGCTCTGGATGCCAACGTCAACGACTTTTTCAGCACCGACGACACCAGTTCTTATATCACCAACTACGGTGAGAACTACATCAAGACCAATGTCCTGCAGGACATGCTCATGAAGCAGCTGGTTGCCAACGCTACCGTGGCTGCGGCCTGAACCTGATTTTATCAGAAACCGCCATCCCCGGACCTCCGGCTTTTCCGAAGGCCCGGGGATTTTTGCGTCCTTTGGCACCTGTCCGGGAGTATATGCTTGCAATCTGTCGTGCCCTGTGATACAGTATATTTAGAAGTTTATCTAACTATAATATTCCCATCAGATATACCACAAAGGAGGGGTCCGTTTTGGGAGACGCTTTCAAAGCACTGGCCGATCCGTCCCGGCGGCGGATCCTCGAGCTTTTGTCCGAGGGCGACCTTTCCGCCGGAGAGATTGCCGCCCACTTTGACATGGCAAAGCCATCGGTGAGCCACCACCTCAGCATTCTGCGGGATGCGGGGCTGGTGACTGATGAGCGGCATGGGCAGAGCATCATCTACCATCTCAACCTGACGGTGTTGCAGGAACTGATGAAATGGTTTTATGATTTCGGCCTGATTTCGGGAGGTGACAGCAATGAAACCGAACAACACTAAACAGCCGGTCCTGGGCTGGGGACTTTTCTGGGGATTGCTGGCCCTGTCCCTGGTTTCTTTTGCCGCCCATCTGATCGTATACCCTGCTCTGCCGGACCAGGTTCCCCGCCAGTGGGCGCTGAACGGCGGGGTCAACAGCTGGATGAGCAAAGAATATCTGTGGCTTCTCGATGCCCTGCCCCTGGCTCTGGTGATTCTGTTCAAGGTGATTCCGGCCATCGAGCCCAGGGCTGACAGTTACCGCAAAATGCGGGGACTGTGGGGCGTATTCGTCACCGCCATGACCCTTCTGATGATTGGGTTCACCTGGATGACGGAACTGTATTTCTGGGGGCCGGAATCCCTGTGGGGCTACCTGCCTGCCGCCGTCATCTGCCTGCTTGGCGCCGGGCTGGTGGCACTGGGCAACTACATGCCCCGCATCCGCAAAAACTACACCATGGGCGTGCGCACGCCGTGGGCCCTGGCCAGCGAACACTGCTGGCAGCGCACCCAGCGCATGGGCGGCATCTGCTTCATTGTCATCGGGCTGATGATGATCCTTTCCACACTGTTCGATCTGGCAACCGGATTGGGCATCAGCGCCGTTGTTATCGTGGCGTCCCTGTTTTTGTCCATCGCCTGGCTGTATGTCTATTCCTGGCTGGTGTTTATCGGCAAGCTGAAATAATCCATCTTTCCCTTCAAGGAAAACAGAATACAAAAATCCGCCCCACACAGGAACTCCCGTGCGGGGCGGCCTCGTTACAGCACAAAATTGCGGAAGCTCAGAACTCCGAGA
>JAHZHS010000112.1:2664-6147 GCA_019420135.1 Oscillospiraceae bacterium
GAAATGGAGCAGAACTTTATTTCTTGGCAGCGGGCTTTTTGGCAGCAGTCTTTTTCGCTGCGGGCTTCTTGGCGGGCTCAGCCTTTTTGGCCGGCTCCACAGCCTTGACAGCAGACTCGGCCTTCTTGGCGGGCTCTTCTTTTTTGGCAGGCTCAGCCTTCTTGGCTGCGGTCTTCTTGGCGGCAGGCTTCTTGACGGTCTCCACAGCCTTGACAGCGGTGTCGGCCACATCAGTAACAGCCTTCTTGGCGGCATCGGCCACATCGGTCAGGACATCGGCAGCAGCCTTGGCAGCTTCCCCGATATTGCCGGCAGCAGCTTCCAGGTCAGCCTTGGCCTTGGCAGCCTTGGCTTTGGCGCTGGCCTTGGGCTTGCGGGTGACTTCGGTGATGGTCCAGTACTGGTTATCACCGTTGACATCGCTCCAGATCTGCAGGGCGGCGCCGTTCTCCGTGCTCATGGCCACAACGTCCAGGCACTTGCCGGCCAGGTTGGACTTGATCTTGGCACGGCCGTCGTTGGCAGGCTCAACCACCCACAGCTGGCTGCTGGCGCTGGCGCCTTCCCACTGATGGACGCGGGTGCCATCGGTGACGCCGCTGCAATCCAGGTCCATCATCTTGCCGGTGAAACGGTTCTTGATGCGGTAAACGCCCTCACCTGCACGGACAAACCCCCACTGCTGCCATTCGGCATTGGCATTGTCCCACAGCTGGATCTTGGCACCATTGTCGGTATTGTAATCAGCAACCTCCACCACTTTGCCGTTGGCGGCGCTGATGGTGTAGAACTTGTCTTCCGCGATCACGGTCTGAGCCACTTTCTTTGCGGTTTTCTTTACAGCCATTGCTGTTCCCCTCCTAAAAGGTGTTCATGTATCCGATGCACCGTCGGCCTGTCTTGAGGCGCGTCCCTCCGGCACATAGGTCGGCGGCGATTTGCCGCTCGTACGACAATATTATATCCAATATTTTCTTGTCAGTCAAGTTTTATACGTTTTAGCGGCATTTTGCACAAAAAATCCCGGACTGTTAAAAACAGTCCGGGCAACATTCAGGTATTTTCTGCAAAAATATGAATTTTTACGCATCCTATGCGGGGTTGCGGGCGACCGTGGAAACCGGTCTCATTCCGGGGCTTTCATGCTCTCCACCATCGAAATCTTTTTGAGTTTTCGTCCCATATACAGATTCACCGCCATGCTGAACAGAATGGTTAGTCCCAGGGCGTAGACAAAACTGGAGAAATCGATGGTGCGGCCGAACATGACCGCGTCCACCTCCACCGTGTATATGACGAACCGATGCAGGGCGATGCCACCCGCCATACCGAACAGTGCGCCGATAATCGTGAGGGCAATGCTCTCCCGCATGACGTAGGCGCTGACCTCCCGGTCATAAAAGCCCAGCACCTTGATGGTGGCAATCTCCTTGACCCGTTCGGCAATATTGATGTTGGTCAGGTTGTACAGCACCACCAGAGCCAGCACCGCTGCACAGATGACGATCATGACAACCACCGCATTGATGGAGTTGAGCATGTTCAGCACCGAAGTGGTAGTGTCCACGGTGAAGGTTACACTGGCCACATCCTCCATGCCCAGCAGCACCGCCGACACGGCATCCCGGGATGCCTGGGAGGTATCCGCCATGCGGCTGAGAATAACATTCCACTGCGGTTCCTCCCCGAACGCCTGCGTGTAGGTATCGGCACCGAGATAGACGTAGTTGGAGACATAGTTCTCGCAGATGCCGCTGATGGTGAACTCTGCTTCTTCCCCGTCGGCGTTGACGAGGGTCACGGTATCGCCGGTCTTGACGTCCATAAGCTCCGCCAGTTTCTCGGTCATGACGATGCCGGTTTCTCCCAGCGGGGTCGCCTTGCGGGAGACCCGCTCGTGCAGATCGTAAAACTGTGCAAATTCCTCCACATCCTGCGGAACCATCATATAGACTTCCGCCGAAGATCCGTCCGGCAGTTCCTGGGTGGTCTTCTCGGTCAGGGTGGCCAGCGATACCAGGAAAGCATCATTGCCAAAGAGATAGTCGTAAACTTCTCCCTGTTGGGTATCTCCCGCATCGGTCACAGCAGTCATGAGATCATAATGGTCGATGTCCCGGTACTGCTTGACAATGATGCCGTTGATGGAATCCGAGATGCCAAAACCTGTAACCAGCAGGGCGGTACAGCCCGCCACACCGATGACGGTCATCCAGAACCGCTTCTTATAACGGAACAGATTGCGGCAGGTGACCTTCTGGGTAAAGGACAGATGTTTCCACAGAGGGCGGATGTATTCCAGGAAGATGCGCTTGCCCGCCTTGGGCGCCCGGGGACGCATGAGATCCGCAGGGGTCTCCTTGAGAGAATTGCGGCAGGCCGTCCAGGTCACCAGCAAAGCACTGCCGATGAGCAGCCCGCTGGAGAAGATGGCGTAGTTCCAGCGCCAGACCGCGTGGAACGCAGGCACATAATACATCATGGCGTAGGCGTACCAGATAACCGACGGGAACACCGTGAACCCGACGGCCAGTCCCACCAGCGCACCGGACACCGCCGCCGTCATGGCGTAGAGGATGTACTTGCGCATGATGTCATGGTTGGAGTAGCCCAGCGCCTTCATGGTGCCAATCTGCAGGCGTTCCTCCTCCACCATACGGGTCATGGTGGTGGAAACCACCAAGGCAGCCACCAGGAAGAAGAAGATGGGAAACACGCCGGACAGCGCCTCCACCTTGGAGACATTGCCCCGGAAGGAGGAAAAGCTCACATTATCATCCCGGTCCCATACGTACCAGGAGGGATACTCGATCTCGTCCACCTTGGCCTGGGCGTCCTCGATCTCGGCACGGGCATCGGCCAGCTCCTGCTCCGCCTCCGCCTTGGCGTCGGCGTATTCTATCTCGCCGTCGGCCAGTTTCTGCTTGTTTTCTGCGATGGTCTGCCGGGCGTCATCCAACTCGGCACGGGCGTCGGCCAGCTCGGCATAGGCATCAGCGATCTGCCGTTTGGCATCGTTGAGCTCCACCTGTTTGTCGGTCAGGGTTGCCCAGCCATCGTCCAGCTGACGCTTGCCGTCCTCCAGCTGGCGTTTGCCCTCGTAGAAGGCCGCCCCCTGGGTGTTGTACTGCTCCCAGCCGGAATCCAGCTGGGCTTTGCCGGCATCCAGCTCTTTCTTGGCATCGGCCAGCTGCTGTTCGGTGGCGTCCAGCAATGCGGCGTTTTCCTCCAGCTCTATGCGGCCTTCTTCCAGCTCTGCCGCCGTCGCTGCAATGGCCTCGTCGGAGAAGAGTGCGTAGGCTTCCTCCTCCGACGCGGCGTAGCCGGCATCCAGGATCGCCTGCACACCGGTTTCCAGACCATGCTGCGCCGTATTCAGCTGCTTGAGCTGCTCATACTGCTGCTGCATATCCGGAAGTTCTGCGATTTTCTCATCCGCGATCTGCTCGGCAAAGTTGACAAGAAGCGGATTTTCGATGTCCA
>JAHZHS010000112.1:6157-6982 GCA_019420135.1 Oscillospiraceae bacterium
CTTCAGTGCAAGGAGCCAGGCATTCCGGGCCTCGTCCCAGGCCTTTTTCGCCGTCTCCACATCGGGGAGTTCCGTATCTTCATCCGTTGTGAGGGGCGCCGCATGGGCTTTGGCCTCCGGCTGGCCGCCCCCGCCGACTGCCGTCTCCTTTTCCCCGGCAGTGACAGAAGGCTGTTGTTCTTCCAAGGGATCCGGCTTCGCCGGGTCGGTTTCGGGCGTCACTTCAGAGGCCGGTTGTTCCCCGGCAGGCGTTCCGGCGGCAGTGGAGGCTGTTTGGATATCGTCCACCTCGTCATCGGTTTCCGGTTCCGTCTGCACGTTGCCGTCCGGCTCCAACGCTTCCGCCCCCGCGGTTTCCGGTTCTATGGGGGGGTCCTCTGCGGCTGTTCCGGCCTTGTCCGCATCAAGGGCGGGGTTCTCCTGGCCGGTTTCATCCTGGGCGTTTTCCCCGTCAGAAAGCTCCGCGGTTTCGTCTGCCGGTTCTTCTGCCCCGGCATCTCCTTGCCTGGTGGAATCCGGTAAGGGTTCGGGGTCCTGCTCCGTATCGGAATCTTCTCCGGCCGCCGCCAGAGCAGACTCATACGTCTGCCTGGCTTCCTTCTCCTGGGTGCGCAGCTGCGCCAGCTGATTCAGCTGGTCGATGGCTTCCCCGGTCTCGGCCAAGCTCTCGTCAGAGAAAAGAGCACGGGCCTCCGCCTCATTGCCGGCATAGCCCAGGTCGAGGATCGTCTGAATACCGGTCGTCAGACCATTCTGGGCCTGATTCAGCAGTTTGAGCTGTTCAAACTGCCGGACACCCTCTTCGTACGCAGCAACGCCCGCATC
>JAHZHS010000113.1:0-6640 GCA_019420135.1 Oscillospiraceae bacterium
CCAGTATATAAAGTTATTATAACTTACCGCCCGATTTTTGTACAGCGATCTTGCACAAAAATCGGGCGGTCAATCTTTTCTGTTTTTCTGAAATCAGCGGATAAACAGCCGCCCTGCAGCAGCGCGCACCCGCAGATCCAGGCGGTAAAGCCCCCAGGATGCGGCGGCGGTGATGACAAGATACGCCCCGAACAGCAGGGCGGTATCCTTGCGGGTCAGCGCTGCAAGGTCAAATTTCTGGACCATCTGCAAAATGATGAAATGATGGACCAGAAACACTGCATAGGAATACTTGCCCGCCAACGCGCAGATACGCTGCAGCCAGGCCGGGGATGCTGCCTTGGGCCAGGCGGAGAGCACCACAAACACGGCAGCGGATACGACGGCACAGAGAAGCTTTGCATCCAGCACCGTCACCTTGCTGACTGCCCAGAGCACCGGCCAGACTAGTGCCGCCCCGACAACCACCGGAAGCCGGGGGCGCTTTGTTCCCACCACGGTGATTCCGAAGAGGAATTCCAGCAGATGCACGCCGATGAGCTGGGCATCCAGGCCGGAGAAATGCAGCGCAAGGGCCAGCACCAGCGTCACCGCCCAGGTGATCCATTTATTCTTGCGGATGCCCGTGTAGAGCAGCGGGAACAGCAGATACAAAAACAGGATGCTGCCCAGAAACCACTCGCCCACACAGGCGAAGTCGGTGTGGACCCAGCCCGCCGCCACGGCGAAGTTATCCAACCCCAGCACAGTGAGGATCAGCGTGGGGGTCTTGGCGGCGGAATAGTACCCCGGCTGGGTGACAAATCGGACGGAAAAGCAGATGCACCACGCCAGCCAGAACATGGGATAGACCGCATGGGCCCGGCGTTTGTAAAACGCTTTGGTGGAGAAGGGCTCCTTTGCGGTGTAGGCAAGGGCTGCGCCCGACACGATGAAGAAGAGGGAGGAACCGAAATCACCGAGGTAAATCCCCCCCGGCAGCGTGCTGGTGAACAGTTTATGGGGCAGGGTGAAATAACCGGTGACCGTGGCGTTGAAATGGATGATGAGAATACAGATCAGCGCCAGGGTGCGGACAAGATCGAGATAAAACAGGCGCGGGCGCTTGGACATCAGGCAGTCCCCTTTTCCTTGGTTAGTGTTTGCCGCGCAGACGGCGGCGCAGGATGCGGGCCAGGTCCTTGGCGGTCTCCCCGGCATCCTGCCGGGCGCCCAGGGCACAGTCGAGGTGCTCGGGCGCGGCGTGGGCCTGGGCATGTGTGTACAGTGTCAGGCAGCCGTACCCCGCCTGCTGGGCGGCCAGGGGCAGCAGCCACCATCCCGCCGGGCCATCCAGGGGCGGCAATCCCCGGTGGAAGGCCTCTCCCCGCAGAAAGACACAGCGTCCCCAGGGCAGAGGCAGAGGCTGCTCGGCAATGGGCGCCTGCCAGCCGAGACGGGAAGCCTCGGCACGGAGGACCGGCAGAAGAGTCTGCCACTCCCCTGCTCTGGCTGCATAGGCCGGGCCGTATGCCGGGGGCGCCGGGGCTGCAATCCCTGCCAGCGGGTGGGCTGCCAGAACAGTAGCCGCTGCTCGGCGGGCCTTCTCGTCCTCCGCCAGCGTGCGGTCCCTGTTCTGGAGATACCAGTCCTCCGGTGTGGTTGGGGCACCTTCAGCAGGGCTGTACAGACAGAGAATTTCCTCCGGGTGAATCTCCGGCACAGGCTGCCCCGGCCGCCAGAGGGCCAGCCGGACAGACGGGGTGCCCTCCGGGGTGCTGCTTCCCCCACCGGCGGGCAACGCAGCGTTCCAGTGGAGGTTCTGCGCCATGGGAGCCAGAGGCTGGGTGCGCAGCAGTGAGCGGATCAGATCGTCCACCGGGTAGTCGGTCTCTGTTTTGAGCCAGTCATACAGTTCAGCGGCGGCGGTACCGTCGGTACGGCGCAGTTCATCCTCATAGGGTGTAAAAAAGCTGCGGCGTTTGAAGAAAGGACAATCCCGCCGGGCGACCAGCTCCCGGGGACAGGCCATGATGGGATTGACAAAAATCGTTTTCAGGTCGCCGGTGTCGGCAACCGTATCCCAGCGGTAGCCCAGATCGGCCAAGTAACGGGTAAAGCGTGCCTCATGCCCTGCCACCGACTGTTCGTAGCTCTGCGGCAGGGACATGGTCTCCCAGTAATTCCAGAACTCCCGGGAATGCAGCAGCCTTGCCCGGACCGCGATAAAGTGAGACTGGATGTGCTCGGGCACCTCGCCGTATTCCGTCCGGAAGCGGCGGCTCTTCATGGCATAGTGCCGGGTCAGGCCCCAGAAATCCAGCTCGGGGCGGGCGTCCATCTTTTCAAACAGCGCCTGCAGCGGCGTGACCGGCCCGGCCAGGGTGTAATTCATGAGGATCAGCTCCTCAATGCCGTCCAGCCCCTGCTGCTTGAGAAGCATGAGGGCGTCCCGGTAGGCACCCACATCAAAACCTGTGTTTTCCCGTTCCAGGAGCTGCACGTCCAGCGCCTCCACCGCTTTCCGGGAGGCAGCGTTGAGTCTGCCGTTTGTCACAAACAGCAGACCGCCGCACTGGGCGCGCATGGCACGCACGGCAAACAGGCAGGCGTTGTCCGCCTGCCCGTTGGGATCATAATGAAAATAGATGACAAAACGTCCGGGCATCTGTCTTCCCCCTGTGGAACGTCAGTCCTCGTAGCTGTCGAGATGGGGGCCGAACACCGCGCGCTTGACGCCCATCATCCGGTTGTAGGCCGATTCCGGCATGCGGTCCCGCAGCCAGTTGCGGGCACGGCGGCGCTTGGTGTTGGAATAGGGTCCGTAGACTTTGAGGCCGAAATGCCGCTTGGCCGCAAAGATGGAGATAGCGCGGGACGCCCCCCAGAAGGTGGTGCAGTCCATGATGCGGGCCAGCGGGCGGATCATCCCGATGGCATAGGCCTGCATGGTATCGCTGCGCTGCACGGCAAACACCGAACTCATGACAACGGCGGGATAGTACCCCGCCCCCTGCGCCACAAATGGATAGATGCGCTCGATGGCATGGCTGATGGTGCCATCCGGGGGCAGAGGCTCGGGCGGGAAGTCATCGTGGTGCCATTCCCGGTCAAACAGCGGGCGCAGGGCCTTGACCCGGAACCAGAACACGCTGCCGAAGGGGGCGATGGGGGATTTTTCCCCCGAGATGGGCACGTCAATGCCCAGTTTTTTCATCAGGGCCTTGGTGTTGTCAAAGTTGGGGCCCCAGCCGCCGGAGCACATATTGAGGAAGTAGGCGCCGTGGGTCGGGAAGGGCGGGCAGAGAATGCCCAGGAAGGGATCCTTTTCAAACTCAGTCAGGACGTTGAGGACATGGTCCTTGCTGCGGCAGATATTCTCATTGCAGACATAGCCGAAGCTGGCGCCCACGCTGCCGGGCTTGGTCTGGATTGCCTTCTTGTCGTGCATGAAGCAGGCGTAGTCGTAGTCCTTGAGCTCCGGCGCCAAATCGCACAGGAAAGCAGCCACATCCCGGCCGCGGTTTTCCACCACCTTGACGGTGACGCTGTGCACCGGCAGATCGGCAAAGCAGGCCTCGATGGCGGCCTTCTTCTCCTCGGTGTTGGTGGAGACGAAAACGTCGGTCTCCGGCGGCATCTTGGCGGCAAATTCCTTGCTCTGGGGCAGCATATCGGGAAAGAACAGGTGCATGGCCAGGGCAATGCGGCGGGTCTTGCACACCTGCTCGGCACACTGGGGGTCCTGCAGCCGCTCGGGGATGATGCGGGTCAGGGCAAGGTCCCGGGTAAAATCGTGGGGATGCATGGTACGGATCATGTTGCGCCACAAGAGCTCCATCGGATAGTTTGTCTCGTTGCGCAGGTAATCGTACAGCTCCCGGGCAGGCTCACCGGCCGTATCGTTGAGGTAAGCCTCAAATTCATGCATGAAGCTGCGGCGCTTGAACAGCGGGCACTTTTTGTCCCGCAGCAGCCGCACCGGGCAAACCAGCAGCGGATAATCGGTGAATTCCTTGAGGTCGTCGGTCTTGACGTAGACATCCCACTGGAACCCCTTGTCGGCAAACAGTTTGGTGAACACCGACTCATACCGCTGCACCGAGTCCATATATCCCTGGATCATGGGCATGGTATCCCAGTAATTTTGAAGTTCCGGGCTCTGGATGAACTTTTTGCGGTAGACAATGAAATGGGACTGGATGTGCACCGGCAGATGGTCGTACAGGTGCTTGCCCTTGAAGGGGTTTCCCTCCGCGCCGTGGTGGATGGTCAGGCCCCAGAAATCCAGATCCGGGTTCTTGGCCATCTCGTCAAACATCTCGGCCAGGGGACGCACCGGACCCATGAGGGTGGAGTTGGTCATGACCACCTCATCAAATTCGGACAACTTTTCCCAGCCGTAGGAGTCGATGGCCGTCTTGTAGGCCCAGACATCCAGGCCCTTGTTCTCCCGCACAATAATGTTCTGCGTGAACTGCTCAAAGGCGGCACGGCCCTGTTTGCTCAGCTTGCCGTTGACGACCACCACCAGCTCGGACAGATTCTTGCAAAGATCTGCCAGGTAGTAGGTCAGAAAATCATCGACATAGCCGTTTTTTTCATAGAAAAAGAAGATTCCCAGTCGTTTCATACAGTCTCCTCGTTGGTCTGCGCGTCCTTCAGGATGCTTTCGATGCGGGAGGGATCGCCCCATACCCCCGGGCTGTCATAAGGACGATCCGGGTAGGCACCGTAATCCAGTCGGATGTGATACCCCTTGTCCCGCAGAAACTGCTCCACGCGGTCGGCCAGGGACATGGGTTTGCCGGTGCACACATTGATGATGCCGTCCACCTTGGTCTGCACACTGGCCAGCACGATCATGCGGGCCAGGTCATGGATGTCAATGAAATCGTACAGATTCTTGCCGCTGGTGAACGGGAACGTCTTTTTGCCGTCCAGTTCGGCCTGGGTAATCTTGGCAAAGATGGAGCTGCCGTGGGCCTCGTCGCCGGTGATGTAGTAAGCACGCAGCCAGTGCAGATGGCAGGGAGAGTCCTTGAGGGAGAGCATCAGGCTCTGGCGCAGGGCATTCTTGGCAACGCCGTACTGACTCTGGGGGTTGCAGGGAGTGGTTTCATCGATGGCACCTTCCCAGTAGCCCACCTCATGCATGGTGCCCATGACGGTCAGTGCAGGCAGACCGCCCTTGACCATGTTGTTGAGGAACACCACATGGCTGGACAGATCCTTCATATGAGAAGGTGCATTGTGGATAAAGCCGTCCCGCCACGCCATATGAATCAGCACGTCGGGTTCTCCCATCTGGCGGTAGATGTCCCGGCTGCCGCTGAAGATGGGCACGTCGCAGAACTGTGCCCTCTCATCCACGCCCTTGAACGAAAAATCGGAAGCAATGACCTTGTATCCGCGGTCGAGAGCCTCCTTGACAACGTGGCGGCCGATATACCCGCCTGCGCCGGTCACAAGAATCGTTTTCATTCTTTATCCTCCCTGTTTGGGAACCATTGGTACAATCCCTGCAGATGCACCGCATACAAAAGCAATGCCAGTATCTGCTTCTTATTTTGCCCTTCCACACGCAAAAAGTCAATTCCTTTGGACGGCAGTTCCGTATCCAGTGCCTGCCGGAGAATCCGCCAGCTTTCCCGGCGGACCTTATGCGGAGCGCGGGCGTCCCGGAGCTGATGCATGAGAAAGGTGATCAGTTCCGCTTTTCGCTCGCTCCGGACCGGGCCGGCGTTTTCCGGCGTACACCAGCGGGCCAGTGCTCCGGCCTCCGCCTGCGCCCACAGAACAGCAGCTTCCACCCGGGCTTCCACCGCCGTCTGAGAGAAACAGGCCGAGGTGCTGCCCCGGGCCCGCTCATAGTGCAGGCAGGCCACCTGCGGCAGATACACCGCCCGCTCCATTCGGGCATGGAAAGCGGCGTTAAAGACGAAGTCCTCCACGCCCCGGCGGCACCGGGGATCAAAGCAGAGGTTCCCCAGCACCGCTCTGCGGTAGAGGGCATTCCAGACAAACAGCGGTCCCGCCCCGCGCAGAAAAGCGCCGTAGTCCTGCGGGTTCTCCCCGCGGATCAAACGACAGGAATTTCCCGCCGGGTGGCGGAGTTCGGACTCATGTCCGACGGCATCGCTGCGGAAAAGGCGGTAGTCCATCCGGATCAGGTCGGCATCGTTTTCCTTTGCCGCAGCAAAAGCCGTTGCAAGAAAATCGGGCAGAAGGGCATCGTCATCATCGCAGAAAGAGACATACTCCCCCGCTGCCAGTTCCAGGCCCCGGTTGCGGGCGGCGCAGATGCCGGCGTTTGATTGGTGTACCGTCCGCACCCGGCGGTCGGCGGCAGCAGCGGCGTCGCAGATGACTGCGCTGCCATCGGTGGAGCCGTCGTCCACCAGGATCAGTTCCAGATCCTGCAACGTCTGGCACAGCACACTCTGCACGGCAGCCTCCAGATGGGCCGCCGCATTATACACCGGCATAATGACACTGACAGACGTCACAGACTTCACCCATCCTTTCCCGGGGCAGAGCCGCCTTTGAGCAGGCGGTACACCGCGTCATAGGGCAGCGGCAGCCGCAAAAGCCGCCGCAAAAATCCGATTTTCCAGCGGGAGGCACCCAGATCCTGCACCAGACGGGCGGGGTCTTTTAA
>JAHZHS010000113.1:6650-6951 GCA_019420135.1 Oscillospiraceae bacterium
CCACGGGCGCCGGGGCCGCCAGCCGAAAGCTGACGCCATCCTCCAGTGTAAAATCTCCGAAACAGGCTGCCTGCCGCATTTTCGGACGGCGGGCCATCTGTAAAAAGGGCCGGATCGCCGTATCGGGAGGCAGCTCCGTCTCCCGGAGTGGGGAATCGTTCCACTCCCCGGCAAAACGCAGCACACCCCGCTGCACCGCCAGCAGCTCCGCCGGGGGCTCGACCCGTTCCCGCACCGGGCTGACGGCATTGCCTGCCCTGTGATACCCCAACGTCGGGCCGCAGGGCTCCGAGATCAGATA
>JAHZHS010000114.1 GCA_019420135.1 Oscillospiraceae bacterium
CCAGGGAGCCGGAAGCATACGATTTGCGCGGCCTTCAGATCTGCAGGAGCAACCCAAAATGCTTTCTGTTCGGAGAGGAACTGGCATTGACGCCGTTGGAATTTTCCATCCTGTGGTATCTGTGTGAACACCGCGGCAATGTGGTTTCCAGCGAGGAATTGTTTGAAGCAGTCTGGGGTGAAAAGTATATGGACAGCAACAACACCGTCATGTCCCACATCGCCCGCCTGCGGGAAAAGATGCATGAGCCCAGCCGCAAGCCCAAATTCATCAAAACCGTCTGGGGGGTGGGTTACACCATTGAATAAAAAAAAACGACCTTGCGGTGCGCGCTGGACACAATACGGACGCAGTGCTTTCTCCATGGTATGGCTGTACCTGCTCTCACTGGCAGGGGCGGCGGCAGCTATTTTTCTGATCTTCCTGCTGGGGCTCAACATTTATCATGCACTGGTCAATATTTACTATTACTCCGACAACGTCGTGCTGGCCCGGGTCACACTGCCGCTCTATTACATCATGGTGCGCGTCCGGGACTCGGCCCTGCTGGTAGTGATCGTCCTGTTTGCAAGCGGCTGGTTCTTTGTGACCTACTGGTTTTTCCGCTATCCGCAAAAGCAGCTGAATATGGTGGTGGAAGCGGCGGCTCATCTGTTGGATGACGCTTCCCATCTGCAGCTTCCTCCCGAATTGAGTGTTGCCGAAGCTCAGCTGCGCCTGGCGCGCCAGCAGGCCCTGCGCAATGCCCAGATCGCACGGGAAGCAGAGCAGCGGAAGAACGACCTGATTGTCTATCTGGCCCACGATCTGAAAACACCGCTGACCAGTGTGATCGGTTATCTGACTCTGCTGCGGGATGAACCGCAGATCTCCACCGAGCTGCGTGCCCGGTATACGAACATTGCCCTGGAGAAGGCTGAGCGTCTGGAAGATCTGATCAATGAATTTTTCGACATCACCCGGTTCAATCTATCCCACATTGAGTTGGAACCCCGCAAGACCGATCTGACCCGTATGGTGGAGCAGGTTGTCAGCGAATTCGGGCCTATGCTGGCCGAAAAGCAGCTGACTTGCCGTACCGAGCTGCCTGCCCGTCTGGAATACGCCTGCGATCCTGACAAAATGGCCCGCGTGTTTGACAACCTGCTGAGAAACGCCTGTCATTACAGCTATCCCGGCACCGAAGTGACCATCCGGGCTGAGACGACTGACACCGAAGTCATGTTGTCTTTCGAAAACCGGGGTCACACCATTCCTCCGGAAAAGCTTGACCGGCTGTTCGAACAGTTCTTCCGTCTGGACGAATCCCGTGCCAGCCGCACGGGCGGTGCCGGGTTGGGGCTGGCCATTGCCAAGGAAATCATTGAGCTGCATCATGGCACCATCACCGCCGAAAGCGCCGACGAGCAGATCCGTTTTGTGGTGCGTCTCCCCTTGAAAAAGGCCTCTCCCACCGTGGAGGGCGGCAAAAAGGCCGCTGCAAGAAAATCGTAAGATTTTATCCGGAAAAACACAAGCTCTTTATCAAAAAGTATTGAAATCCGAGAAGTCCCGCTCTGCTACCATAAAAGCAGGCAGCGGGGCTTCTCTTTTTTTGCCTCCCTGCCGCAAGAGAAAGCGCTGCCCCCTGAATGACAGGCAGCCTTACGTACAAGATTTCGGTTGGGAGGCATTTTGGGATGAATCGGAAAAAGATCCTTGTTTTGTTTGGCGGTTGTTCCAGTGAGCACGACGTATCGCTGGTATCGGCATCGGAAGTCATCACTCACCTGGATCCCTCACGCTTTGAGGCAATGCCCCTGGGTATTACCCGAGATGGACGCTGGCTGCGCTACACCGGCCCGGTGCAGGCAATTTCCTCGGGAAAATGGTGCAGCATCGAGAACTGTTGTATCCCCTGCGCCGTTATTGCCGACCGGGGGTCTCACCTGTTGGTCCTGCGCCCCACCCCCGCAGTCACCGAGTCCTACGACGCTGTTTTTCCGGTCCTGCACGGCAGAAACGGCGAGGACGGCACCGTTCAGGGCTTGTTTGAACTGGCAGGCGCACCGCTGGTTGGCTGCGGCACATTGTCCAGCGCGCTCTGCATGGACAAGAATCGGGCCCACCGGCTGGCAGCCATGGCCGGGATAGACGTACCCAAGAGCTTTGCTTTTGGCCCCGAAGCCGACACAAAGGAAATCGAGCGGTGTGCCGGGTTGTTGGGTTGGCCGCTGTTTGTGAAACCGGTGAGAGCAGGTTCTTCCTTCGGTATCAGCAGAGCGACCGCTCCCGGGGAATTGTCCGCCGCGGTCAAGCAGGCCTTTTTGTATGACAACGAAATCCTTCTGGAGGAAGCCATCGACGGCTTTGAAGTGGGATGTGCGGTGCTTGGCAACGCAACAGTCCTGATCGGTGCGGTGGACGAAGTGGAACTGGCACAGGGATTTTTTGATTATACCGAAAAATACACCCTAAAAACCTCCGTCATTCACTGCCCGGCACGGATTCCGGCGGAAACCGCCGGGCGTATCCGGGATGCCGCGTGTAAAATTTACCGGGCTCTCGGCTGTCGGGATTTTGCCCGCGTGGATTTGTTCCTGACGCCGGAAGGCCGTATCGTCTTCAATGAGGTCAACACCATCCCTGGCTTTACCTCTCACAGCCGCTACCCTACCATGATGAAGGCCATTGGTATCGGTTTTACCGAGTTGCTCACCCGCATGATTGAGCTGGAGGTGGCACAATGAAATATCGCAGCATTGCCCAGGCCCCGGGTTCCCTGATTCTCGTCAATCGCACCCATCCTTTGCAGGATTTTGCCTGTCCCGAACTGGCGGCGCTGGATCCTGCGTACCCCCACATCCTCATGGAACGCCGTGCAGCCTTGCTCCTTGCCGCCTGCATCCGGGATGCCGGTGCTCTGGGGCAGATCATTCCCGTGTCGGGCTGGCGAAGCCACAAAGAGCAACAGAGGATCTGGGACGACACGATGGACCAGGAAGGGGAAGCCTTCACCCGACAGTATGTGGCCTTTCCCGGATGCAGTGAACATGAGACAGGCCTTGCCATGGATCTGGCCAAAGCCGCTCCGGAGGTAGACTTCATCCGTCCGGAGTTGCCTTACGATGGCGTGTGCGGCGTTTTTCGCCGCCTGGCACCCCGTTACGGCTTTGTAGAGAGATACCGGGCCGACAAACAGTCTATCACCGGAATCGCAGCTGAGCCCTGGCATTTTCGCTATGTGGGGGTTCCTCATTCCCTGCTGATGGAAAGCCGTCAACTCTGTTTAGAGGAATACATCGATCTTCTCCGCCAGCAGGAAATGACCTGTACGCTGGAGAACGGCAGCCGCATTCGTGTCCGCCGCCTTGACATCCGGGATCTACCGGTTTGGGCCCCGTCTTCCGACGGAACATTTCAGCTTTCTCCGGATCATGCCGGCGGAATCATTGTGACGCATTGGGAGCAGGCGCTATGAGGCGGCGGGCGCTGCCGGCACTGGACTGGTTCCGGCTTGTTGCTGCCATCCTCGTGGTGGCAATTCACACTTCCCCGCTCTGCTGTCTTTCCGCCGAAGCCGATTTCTGGCTCAGCCGGGTCGCTGCTCGAACCGCAGTCCCCTTCTTTCTGATGGTCAGCGGATACTTTCTGGCCCTGCATCACTGGGATCATATCCGAAACTTTTTGGGCCGTACCTTGCTTTTCTATGGCGCTGCCGTCCTGCTGTATCTGCCCATGAACCTGTATGCCGGCGGCTTCTCTGCCGTCGAATGGCTGCGGGCAGTGTGCTGGGAGGGAACGCTGTATCATTTATGGTACTTTCCCGCCCTGTTCTGGGGTACGATTTTTACATGGCTGTTGCTCCGCCTGGGCAATCACCGTGCCCTGGCCATTGCAGCGATTCTCTATCTGATCGGATTGGGCGGTGACAGTTATTATGGCCTGTCCGTACAACTTCCCGCATGGAAGCAGGGATACGATCTCCTCTTTTCCCTGACCGAATACACCCGTAACGGCATCTTTTTCGTTCCTTTGTTTCTGCTGCTCGGTGCCCAGGGTATCCGTCTCCGGCCAAAGCCCGCTCTGACCGGATTTTGTCTGTCTATGACGTGCATGAGCATAGAGGCATTTTTCCTGCGCGGCATTCATGCACAGCGCCACGACAGCATGTATCTGCTTTTGCCGGTCTGCATGGTCTTTCTCTTTGCACTGCTTCTGAACGGCAACCGGGGCCGTTCCCGCACGGCGCGGGACCTTTCTCTGCTGGTCTACCTTCTCCATCCAGGATGCATCGTTGCCGTCCGCCTGCTGGCCCGTTTGACCCACAGCTGGGGGATGCTGGTGGAGAACAGTCTGCTGCATTTTGCGGCAGTCCTTATCCTCAGCCTGTTGGCTGCCTTCCTCTTATGCCGCGTCCGGCCTCTGCCCGTGAACCCCAAAGCCCGTGCCTGGAGAGAAGTGGATCTCAGTGCCCTCCGCCATAATGCTCATGTTCTGATGCAAACCGCCGGGCCAGGCTGCGAACTGATGGCTGTGGTCAAGGCTGATGCCTACGGGCACGGCGCTCAGGTGATTGCGCGGGCTCTTGCCAGGACAGGAATCCACGCCTTTGCCGTTGCCTGCCTGCAGGAAGGCATCGCCCTGCGCCGGGCCGGGATCCGGGGGCATATCCTGATCCTGGGATGGACACCTCCGGATCAGGCTCCGCTGCTGGCCCGCTGGCGTCTAACCCAGACCGTTGCCGATGCTTCCCATGGAACCGCACTTTCCCGCACCGGGTACAACGTGCATGTGCATCTGGCAGTGGATACCGGAATGCATCGTCTGGGCATTTCCAGTGACGATGTGGAGGCTCTTGCGGCACTTTACCAACTGCCCGGAATCCGGGTGGACGGTATTTTCTCCCACCTATGCGTTTCCGACAGTGTGGCAGGCAGGGATATTTCCTACACTGACCGGCAAGTATCCGCCTTTCGCACAGTGGTGGAGCGGCTGAAAGCCCAGGGGATAGCCCCGGGCAAGATCCATCTGCTGGCAAGCTATGGGATGCTGAACCGCTCCGAGAAAGGCTTTGATTATGCTCGGGCAGGCATTATCCTCTACGGTGTTTACAGCGATAACAATCCGGTCTGTTTCCGGCCGGATCTGCAGCCGGTATTGACCCTGCGCGCCCGTGTTGCCGCCGTCCGGGAACTGGCTTCCGGGGAAAGCGCCGGGTATGGGCTGGCCTTCACCGCGATTCGCCCTACCAGAATCGCTGTTGTCACCATCGGATATGCGGATGGACTGCCCCGTGATCTGGCTTATCACGGCGGACAGGTTCTCATCCATGGCAACTTCTGTCCCATGGTAGGCCGCCTGTGCATGGATCAGCTTTTGATTGATGTGACAGAGGCCGGAATCGTGCAGTCGGGTGACACTGTAACGCTCATTGGGCGTGACGGAAAGGAGAGGATTTCTGCCGAGACGGTGGCAGAACAGTGCGGCACCATCACCAACGAATTGCTGTCCCGACTGGGGCATCGTCTGCCGGTTGTTGCCGTGGATCCGGACGGACGACTTTTGAAAAAAATAAAACAGCTTCGATGAGCACAAGAAAACAGGCCGCCTTCCTGTGGTAATCTCACAGTGGGCAGCCTGTTTTTTATTGGCAAAGAAAGAACCGTTTCCCCGCGCGCAGTTCCGCAATGCTGCGGGGAGGTGCAATCCCCAGAATCTCCCCTACCTGGTACAAAACCGGCTTTTCCAAACCGCACGCCTGAAGCAGCGCATCGTTGGAAAAGGTCTCTTCCGGTGTGCCGTCTGACACAAGCTGGCCTTTTTGGAGAACAAGGATTCTGTCGGCCCAACGCCAGGCAAAATCCAGGTCGTGGGTCGCTACAAGCAGCGCCATACCGGCGTCATGCAGCATTTCCAGCCGCCGTTCCAGATCTCTGCGCCCCTGTGGGTCAAGACTGGAAGACGGTTCATCCAGCAGCATAAGACGGGGATGCATGGCCAGCACATCGGCAATGGTCACACGCTTTTTTTCTCCACCGGACAGATATTGCGGTGCCCTCTCGGCATAACCCTCCAGGTTCATTCCTTTCAGGGCAGTCTCTACCGCCGCCTGAATCTTTTCCGGCGCAAATCCCATATTTACCGGACCGAAGGCCACCTCCTCCCACACTGTCCCGGCAAGAATCTGAACATCAGGATCCTGAAATACCAGCCCCACGCCCTGCCGCAGCGCATACAAATCTTGCTCCTTCTTCAATTCCCTGCCACAGAAGGAAAGCATTCCCTTTTCCGGCCGGATCACCCCGTTGGCCAAAAGGAAAAGGGTGGATTTCCCTGCCCCGTTTCCGCCCAGCACGGCAATTTTTTCTTTCTGGCCGATGGTCAGGGAAAAATCACAGAGGGCATATGTCTTTTCTCCTGGGTATCGGTAGGATACCTGTTCCATACGCAGAATTTCTTCCTGCATCCTTCTCTCCTCCTTGGGTCAGTTCAAAAGCAGCAACGCAGCAAAGAGCGCGGTTACCCCGATCAGCAAACCTTGCTGACCTGGGGAAGCGCTGTCGTCTCCGGGGCCGTGTGGGAAGCGCATTTCTGCTGCAAAGGTACGGCTTTCCATCGCCTGAAAACGAACCCGGGCACTGCGGTAACTTTTGCCCAGAAGCCCGCCATACACGAGGCCCGTTGTGTGTATGCTGCGCCGCACTCCTGCATAGCCGAGACGGCTCCGTGCCGCGCTCTGCATATGATGTACGGTTTCCAACAGGACAAAAATATAGCGGTAGATCAAAAACGCAAGATCTGTCACCGCGGAAGGCAGATGCCAACGGCGCAGCGCCCTCAGGAGTTGCGGCAGCGGTGTGGAGAGGCTGAAAAAGTATAGACAACTGATCGCTCCCAATGCC
>JAHZHS010000115.1 GCA_019420135.1 Oscillospiraceae bacterium
CCCCGGGCCGCGGCGGCACCGGCGGCCATCAGTCCGGCCGCCCCGCCGCCCACAATCAACAGATCAGGCATGGACATGGCCGGACCTCCTTTCGGTGAGAATTCCCACCGCCGCATAGAGCAGCAGCAGCGGATGCACCGTGGCCAGATACATGGTGGAGGTCCCAATGCCGAAGCTGGACACCTCCACAAAGGCGATCATTGCACAGCGCAGCGCCGCCATGCCCAGCAGCACCAGCAAGAGTGCCCAGGGCAGCAGCGTTTCCGCCTTCCGCGCCTTGAATACGGTAGGTATTTTTTTGATCTGTAAATACAGTGCGTACAAAAAGCTCAACGGCAGCAGGGCGGCATAGACATAGCGCACACCCTGCAGAAATCCGAAGACGATCTTCTGGTAAGGGCTGTAATAGGGGGTATCCTTGCCCGCCTCCGCCGCGCCGTTGAAGCTGCAATGGAGGTAGGCCGACCACTGGGCAAAGTCCTCCTCGGTACCGATGGAGCGCAGCGCCTCATAGGGCTGGCAGTCCTGGAAGGTCAGCGACCACAGGGCGCCCTTGGCGCTCTCGGCCAGCACCGGCAGCACATGCTCGGCCCGGATGGGCGGGGTGGTGCTGCTGCGCTTTCCCGTCCAGGAGGGCAGGGTGCCGTCGTCGCACAGGGCGTTGATCCGCGCCGCTACCGAGGCCCAGTATTCCTCCGCCTCCTGGGCGGTGTCGTAAAGGCCCTCGAACTGGGCGGCGCGGCGGATAGCCCAGTAAAAGCTGCCCGCCCGGTAGTCGTCCAGCTCCGGATCACGGAAATCGTTCTGCAGCTGGGGGTCCTCCTCCAGCCAGTATTCCAGGGGGGCCAGCTCGGGGACGTTCTCATACAGCAGTTCCCGGGTGCCCTTGGTCACCGCCACCAGAGGGGTGTAGCCCTCGGGGGCCTCCACCCGGGCCATGGCACCCATAGCGTCGGCAAAGCTGCCGGTGGAGAAGTCGGACAGGGCAAAGACGCCGTAATACTGCTCATTCAGCCCGCAGAAGGTGAGGATCCCCGCCCCCAGCAGGGCAAAGGGCAGCACCAGCGCCGCCAGCCGCCGGGGATGGCGTTGCCGCACAGTCAGCCCGGCCAGCACCAGGGTGGCCAGGACAGCAAAAGGCAGCAGGAAGAGCCCTGCGTCCTCCCGGTCCAGGTAGCCGGTGACCAGCCCCGCCCCCGCTGCCAGCAGCCAGGGCCAGCGACGGGATTCCGGGGTAAAGATCGCCCGCAGCAGCGCCCCGCAGAAGCCCGCGAAGCAGATCAGGCAGAGGGCCGGGAAGATGTTGTCCCGGTAAACCCGCAGGGTGAAGGCGGCGGTGGAGGCCGGGTTGAAGGCCAGCACGCCGAGCAGCACCAGCTCCGCCCAGCGGCCCCGCCCGGCATGGCGCAGCCAGGGCCGGAAGGCCAGGGCCGCCAGCAGCGACGCGCCGCACCAGAGCAGCTGCCCCGAGATGAGGTAAGGCAGATGGAGGGCATGGAGAAAGGCCAGCCACACTGCAAAGAACATGCTCTTGGAGAGGGTGAGATAATCGTAGGCGCCCAGCCACTGGCCGCTGGAGATGGCGTTGGCGGCGCGGAACATGAGTTCGTCGTCAAGAGGAGCCCCTCCCACCCAGGTATATGCCATCTGGAAGGCGCAAAGCACACACTTGACGGCAACGATAGCCGCCGCGCAGAGCCAGAAGGCCCGGGCGGACAGTTCCGGCAGACGAGGGCAGTGCAGCTGTCCTTTGTTTGTGGTTTCCATGGGCGCATGCCCTCCTTTCCTGGCTTGTTGTTCCGTGCCGTTATTTCTGGATTTTTTCCACACTCTCAATGAGGTATTTCTGCTTTTTGAAGATGAGGTCCACAAGCAGGGACAGATACTTGACGATGATGGCCAGCACTGCAAAGACGCCGGCAAAGCCCAGAGTGAGAACAAACATGGTGGTGGTCCAGCCCGCCACCGGGTGGCCGGTGGCGAAGACGACCAGGGTGTAGACCAGCTCGGCCAGGGCCAGCACCATCATGACAAGAGTGATGCCCACACTGAGCTTGACCCCCGCATCGGTGTAGAGGGTCAGGCTGTCGGCTGCCAGGCTGAAGCGGCCGGCACCCTTGTCGATGATGCGTCCCTCAAAGGTAAGATCGGTCATTTTCAGGCCGGAGGCTGCGTAGGCAGCCTTGCGGTAGGGCAGATGCTCGCTGGAGGCGTGCACCCGGTTGACAGCGCGGCGGGAGACCAGGCGGAAGGCATCGGTGCGCAGCCGGTAGGCGGAGTGGGAGTTTGCATTGAACACCCCGTAAAACAGCCGGCTGCTGCCGTTGCTCTGGTCGGGGCAGACAGAGACGATGTCGCTGCCGGTGAGGGCGGTCTGGTAGGCGGCAAAGATCATGTCTGCCGGGTAGGGCACGTCGGTAGTGTCGAACTCGTAGACATAATCCCCGATGGCAGCATCCAGGCCTGCATTCATGCAGGGTTCCAGACGCTGGAACAAACTCATGTGCAAAAAAGTCAGCGGCTTGGTCAGGTCCTTGGCCCAGTCCCGCAGCAGGGGGATGGTGTCGTCGGTGCAGGCGTCGTCCACGGCGATGAGCTCGTACTGCTCAAAGTGGGCGTCCAGCTGTTCGGTCAGCAGCTTGAAGAACTTGACCGCCCGCACACCGTCGTTGTGCAGGTAGACCACCGCCGAGATAAAGTTTTTTTCCTTGTTTGTCGTCATTGCGCCAGCACCTCATCCAAATCGTATACCGTGTTGATCTTGCCGGAAAGCACGCTGTAAAAGACCGGCGTGTCGGACATCCGGCGCACCACGGTGGGGCGGGAATCGTCGATCTCGCTGGCTTTCAGAATCGGCTTCATGCTGAACAGGCTTCCTTTGTAGGTGAATCCGTATTCCTCCCGCAGATACTTGCGGGCCAGCTGCCCCATGTAGGGCCAGGCGCTCCGGGGTCTGGCGGGGCATTCATTGCAGTTGTAGAGACTGCCCGGACGGCAGCGGCCCTCGCTGCGGGCCTGACAGGGGAAGGTAGCCACCGTGTCATAGCTGGTCTCGTGGGGGGTAAAGGTCACGCTGGTCAGGCTGTGCAGCCCCGTCTGCCCGAAAGGCATCAGGCTGAAAAAGGGGCCGTCCATGACGGTGATGCCGGTGTTGTACAGCCGCTTGTCCACCTCACAGAGGATGATCTCGCACAGCTCATACTTGATCTTGAAGGGCTCAAACCCCGCCATGGCGTGGATGTCGTTGACCCCCGCGTAGGTGGCGTTGAGGACAAAGGGGGCCTCGGCCACATCGCCCCCCGCCGTGATGCGCCAGGTGTCGCTGCCCTTTTCGATGTGCTCAACCGGGTGGTCGTAGCGGATCTCCACGTCTGGGCACTGGCTCAGTTCCTTCAGGAACCAGTCCTTCAGCACCTGGGCGTCGTAGGTATATTCGGTGGTGAGGAAGGCGCCGTCGCACATGCCGGGATTGAAGTACTTTTCCGGGTCCACGCCGTCGCAGCGGATGCCCGCAGCGTTGCAGAAGCGGCGGAACTCGGCGGCGTTGGTCCAGGAAAAGTGGGCGCTGGTGGCGTAGATCTGGTCGAAATCGGTGCGCAGACAGAAACCGTAATCCTTGCAGAAGCGCTCAAAGTAATGGGCGCTCTTGATGGCAGTGGAGTAGCTGCGGGGATAGTGATACCCCATATGCACCCGCGCCTGGTTGATGTAGGTGGCGCGCATGAAAGGTGCGGCGTCCCGCTCAAAAACCAGCACCCGCTGGCCCCGGCGTCCGCACTGCAGGGCAGCGTACAGGCCGTAGAGCCCCGCGCCCAGAATGATCTTGTCCACCGTCATGGCAAACGCTCCTTTGTGTTACGGATTGTACTTTCCCGCCAGTGTGGCGAACAGGATCTTGAGCAGGTCGCTGTTGCCCTTGAAGCCGCTGATCTTGGTGGGGGTGGCACCGGTGGCGGGGTAAGCCCGGGTCACGGGGACCTCGCAGGCTTTGAGGCCCAGCTGGGTGGCGCGCACGCTGAGATAGGCCAGCAGCTCGTACCCGGCAAAGACATCCCGCAGAGGCTTGACCTCCGGGTGGGTCAGGTAGGCGCGGCTGTACGCCCGGTAGGCGTTGGTGGTGTCGGTGAACCACTGGTGTGCCGCCAGGCTGATGATGGGCGCATGGATGAGCCGCACCGCAAAATACCGGGATTTGGGGGTGTTGACGGCATGGCCGCCCTTGACAAAGCGGCTGCCCTGGACCAGGTCGTAGCCCTCCTTCAGCTTGGTGATGAACTTGGGCACGTCCTCGATGGAATCCTTGTTGTTGCCGTCCACCGTCATGACGCCCTCGTACCCCCGCTTGAGGGCATAGTGGATGCCCATGCGCAGCTGAGCACCCTGCTTGCCGGGGCCCGTCTTGGTGAGCAGTGTGTTGACGCCGTACAGGGCCAGGGTGTCGGGGTTCATGCTGCCGTCGGTGGAGCCGCCGTCGCAGAGGATGATGTCGCAGGCCTTGTCCACCCCCGCCCGCTGGGCACGGCCCAGCTCGGTGAGGATGCGGGCGCCCTCGTTGATGACGGGGATGAGCAGGCAGTAGGGTGTACGGCGGGGTGCGATCTCGCAGATTTCATAGTCCGGCACGCCGGAAACGTGCTTTACAGTGGCAGTATTCATGCAAATACCTCCGCAATCTCCTCAATGGCACGGCGCACGTCGTCCAACGGCGCCCGGCGCATCTCGATGGATACAAAGCCCCGGTAGCCCACGGCATGGAGCATGGCGGCCAGCTCTATGTGTTCGGGGCGGCGGCGGACCGGTTCCAGGCCCGGCTCGCTGATATGCACATGGCTGACCCAGGCAAGGTCGGCCACAAAATCCCGCAGCCGCTCCCCGTTGGCCAGAATGGTGGACAGGTCCAGGTTGACGGCCAGGCCGGGGTTTCCCAGACGCTTGACCAGGGCAAAGGCATCCGCCGTGCGGGTCAGGTAGTTGGTGTAGATGGGCGGGTTGGCCTCCACGGCCAGGCGCACCCCATAGCGGGCCGCCAGGGTGCCCGCCCGGTCAAAGAAGGCATCCCCCGCGGCGGGGTCGGTACCCTCGGGGAGATTGCGGTTTTTGGGGCAACCGAACACCAGGCTGGGACAGTTGAGCATGTGGGCGAACTGATAGGCGCCCTCGGTGTATTCCAGCAGCTCGTCGGCCTGGGCGGCGTCAAAGATGCTGCCGGTCTGGCCGTACCAGATGCTCTGGATGCTGGGGACACAGAAGCCCCAGCGGTTTTTCAGGTATCCGCCGAACAGCATGGCGGAGGTCAGCTGCTCATAGGGCTGCTCCGGAAAGATCCGGGTGGGGGCCAGTTCCAGGCCGGTGAAGCCGTGGGCCTTCATCTCGGTGTAGACCGCCTCATCGTCGGCCTTGTCCCAGGCAATGTTGCTGATACTCAGTTGGATGGGGTCCGTCATCGGTCAATGCCTCCATTCCTGCATGAAACGGCAGATGCAGTCCAGCTCCTCTTGTTTGGTGCAGAGATACCCCTCCACCCCGCCGAACAGCGCCGCATGTTCGCTGCGCAGGTCATAGTCAAAAGGCGGGCGGGGCAGTTCATTGGTCCAGCCGGTGCGGCCGGTGACCGCCGTGTAGACCTCCGACGCCGAGACGGGAGGCGGAGTCAGGTTGAGCAGCGTCAGGTTGTTTTTCAGTGCCGTCTCAATGTCCGTCCACAGCCGCCGCAGGTCGTAGAACTGGTAGCGGCTGCGGCTGTCGGTAAAGGCCAGGGCGTTGAAATCGTTCTGTTCGAAAAAGTCCCGCAATGCCGCGGCGTCCGCTGTCGGGTCCAGCTTGTAAAAGCCGTTGTCCGCAGGGCGGTAGCCCCGGCGGACCAGCTCGCTTTTGGCTGCCAGTTCCTCATATTTTTCGATGCGGAGCATGGCGGGGGTGATGGTGTGCAGGTCGTAGAGGAAATTCTTCTTGAGCCCGATGCCGTACAAGGCGGGCAGCCGGATGATGAGAGCATCGGGGAAATCCTCCCGCACCCACAGTTCCAGCGTCCGGCGGTTGCGGCCGTAGGCGGGCAGGTCGCTGTCAAAGGGGTCGGGCAGGTCGGACTCGGTGCACTCCCGGCTGTCCGGGTAGACGGCGATGGAGGAGATCAGCACCAGCTGTTTGGGGTCGATGGCGCGCAGATTTTCCCGGGCGTCCCGCATGACGTCCAGGTCAGCCTCGGGGTCGGCGTTGGCCAGAAACATGGCCGCCGGTACCCCGGCATAGACGCAGAGTTCGGGCTTTGTGCCGTAGCTCTGCGCAATATCGGAGGAATGGCATGCCTGGGCAAACGTATGCTTTGCCGCCAGGTTGCCCCCCACAAAACCGGTGGAACCCACCAGAAGATCCTTTGCCATACTTGCAGCACTACCTTTCTGCATTCCGGGGCAGGCAGGCCCCTCTTCCGCCTTGCGGCGGACAAAATCCGGCGGCGGGCAATCCTGTCCGGCCGCGGAAAAGATTCTCTCAAACGGTTGTCAAAAAAAATGGCATACCGAGTTTATTATACCGACTCGGGATTGAAAAAGCAATGCAGTCCGCTGAACAACTTTAGCCACAATGTTCAAACATTTTTATTTATCCCCCCGCCGGGCCCCGGGGAAAATCCAGCTTTTGCACAACAAAAGGAACCGGTATCCCCCGCCTAACGGCAGCCGGGGATACCGGTTCCTGAAATGATTCCCAGATTCTGTTTTCCGGCATCAGTGCTGTTCGCACATCCGCAGATAGCCCTCGATGATGGACAGCCCCACCGGCCCCGACTTTTCGGGGTGGAACTGGGTGCCGTAGACATTGCCGTGGGCCACCGCCGCACAGATGCGGCGTCCGCCGTAGACGGTATCGGCCA
>JAHZHS010000116.1 GCA_019420135.1 Oscillospiraceae bacterium
TGCCATGGACGAGACCTGGCAGGATATCCTGACCCGCTACAAGCGGATGCAGGGCTATGCCGCCCTGTGGGTCCCCGGCACCGACCATGCCTCTATTGCCACCGAGGCCAAGGTTGTCGCGGAGATGGCCAAGGAGGGCCTGACCAAGGATATGCTGGGCCGTGACGGCTTCCTCGAGCGCGCATGGGCCTGGAAAGAAAAGTACGGCAACCGTATTGTCAGCCAGCTGAAGAAACTGGGCTGCTCCTGCGACTGGGACCGCGAGCGCTTCACCATGGATGAGGGCTGCTCCGACGCCGTCAAGGAAGTCTTTGTCCGCCTGTACGACAAGGGCCTGATCTACCGCGGCAACCGCATGGTCAACTGGTGCCCCCACTGTGATACCTCCATCTCCGACGCCGAGGTGGAGTATGAGGAGAAGGACGGCAGCTTCTGGCATCTGCTCTACCAGGTCAAGGAGACCGGTGAGATGCTGGAGCTGGCCACCACCCGTCCCGAGACCATGCTGGGCGATACCGCTGTGGCCATCAATACGGATGACCCCCGCTACACCCATCTGCACGGCTGCCATGTGATCCTGCCGCTGCTCAACAAGGAAATCCCCATCGTCTGCGACGAGCACGCCGACATGGAAAAGGGTACCGGTGTCGTCAAGATCACCCCGGCCCACGATCCCAACGACTTTGAGGTGGGCAAGCGTCACAACCTGCCCATGATCCGCGTGCTGACCTACGACGGCCACATGACCGGCGCCGCCGACAAGGCTGCCGCCGATGAGCTCAAGGCCAGCGGCCGCGCGGCCGCCGATGAGCCCGATGTCTTGGACTGCGGCAAGTACGCCGGCATGACTGCCATGGAGGCCCGCAAGGCGATTCTGGCCGACCTGGAGGCCGGCGGCTACCTCAAGTCCACCGAGCCCCTCAAACATGAGGTGGGCACCTGCTACCGCTGCCACACCGTCATCGAGCCCATGGTGTCCAAGCAGTGGTTCGTCAAGATGGAGCCTCTGGCCAAGCCTGCCATTGAGGCGGTGGAAAAGGGCAACATCAAGTTTGTGCCCGAGCGTTTCACCAAGAATTACCTCAACTGGATGTACGGCACCCGCGACTGGTGTATCAGCCGTCAGCTGTGGTGGGGACATCAGATCCCGGCCTGGTACTGCGCCGACTGCGGCGAGACCGTCGTGGCCAAGGAAGCCCCCAAGACCTGCCCCCGCTGCGGCAGCACCAACCTGACTCAGGACCCTGACACCCTGGACACCTGGTTCTCCAGCGCCCTGTGGCCTTTCTCCACCCTGGGCTGGCCGCAGGATACCGAGGACCTCAAGTATTTCTATCCCACCAACACCCTGGTCACCGGTTATGATATTATCGGTTTCTGGGTTTCCCGCATGATCTTCTCCGGCCTGGCCTATACCGGCAAGGCACCCTTTGATACCGTGCTCATCCACGGCATCGTCCGTGACAGCCAGGGCCGCAAGATGTCCAAGAGCCTGGGCAACGGCATTGACCCGCTGGAGGTCATTGCTCAGTACGGCGCCGACGCCCTGCGCATGATGCTGGTGGTGGGATCCACCGCGGGCAACGACATGCGTTACAGCGAGGAGCGGGTCAAGGCCTGCCGCAATTTTGCCAACAAGCTGTGGAATGCCTCCCGCTTTGTCCAGATGAACCTGCCCGAGGACTTTGTTCCCGGCCTGCCCGATGTGTCCCTGCTGGATATGAGCGACAAGTGGGTGCTGACCCAGCTCAACACCACCGCCCGGGATGCCACGGCCAACCTGGACAAGTACGAAATGGGTCTGGCCGCCGACAAGATCGAGAGCTTTATCTGGGAGGTCTACTGCGACTGGTATATCGAGATCTGCAAGGCCCGCCTGAACTCCGGCGACGAGCAGCAGGCCGACACCGCACGCAAGGTGCTGGTGTATGTGCTGAGCCAGGCGCTCAAGCTGCTGCATCCCTTCATGCCCTTTGTCACCGAGGCCATCTATCAGAGCCTGCCCGGCAGCGCCGAGACCATCATGACCGAACAATGGCCCGCTTTCGACGCCGGCCACAACTGGCCGGAGGAGGAAGCCGACTTCGCCAAGCTGATGGATTATATCAAGGCAGTGCGTGCGGTGCGCAACGACATGAACGTCCATCCCGCCAAAAAGACCAGCATGGTCATCGAGACGGCGGATGCTGCTGCCTTCCAGAAGGGCGAGACCTACCTGGCCCGCTTTGCCTTCGCCACCGATGTGACCCTCACCGATCACTATGACGGCCCCACCGCCGGCATGGTGCAGGTCAATACCACCTCGGCCCGCGGCTTCATTCCCATGATGGAGCTCATCGACCGGGACAAGGAACTGGCCCGCCTCAACAAGGAGCTGGCCAAGACCGAGAAGGAACTGGCCATGTTTGAAAATCAGCTTTCCAACCCCAAGTTCGTGGAGAAGGCCCCCGCCAAGCTGGTGGAGGATGTCCGTGCCAAGCTTGCCGCCGCCAGGGACAAGCAGGCAAATATCCGCCAGTCCATCGAGGCGCTGGGCTGATCCTGGGATGAATCTGTAAAATCAAGAAACTAGCAGTCTGCCGCAAAAGGCTGTGTCCGCGCAGGGATTTGCTCCCGCGGGCGCGGCCTTTTTGCTTGCCCTTGACGCGGTGCAATGCTATAATGTCGGTACGATGCGGAGGGAAAATGCCGCATCCTGAGGAGGGAAAGACACACGGCACCCCGTGCCGTGCAGGAGGAAACCATATCATGACACAAGGAAAAACAAGCCCATGGTTGATCGCGTTCCGCGTGATTTTCACCATTGCGGTGCTGGCATGCATCGCATTCATTTTCAGCAATTCCCTGGAGGCAGGGCCCGTCTCGTCGGCACGCAGTCAGGAAGTCATGCGCTACATGAATGCCGTCCTGGACCGCATCGGCCTGGGACCTCTGTCGGAACACTCGGTCCGCAAGCTGGCCCATTTTGCCGAGTACTGCCTGGAAGGCCTGCTGCTGACGCTCTGCCTGCGGGTCTACACCGCGCGCTTTGTGCGCCACATCAGCTGGCCGCTGCTGGGGGGACTGCTCACCGCCGTAACTGATGAGACCATCCAGAAATACATCTCGGGACGTTCGTCTCAGCTCACGGATGTCTGGATTGACTTTTCCGGCGTCGTGGCGGGCATGCTGGTTTCGCTTGTGCTGCTGCTGATTGTGCGGGCCATTATGGCCTTTCATGCCATCAAGAAGGAAAACCGCCGTCTGCGGGCCGAACGGGACCGCCTTCGCCGCAGCCGGGATTCGCATATCCGCCGGGCGGAATCCTCGAATGCCGCCCGGGAATATGAGAATGACACACCCGAAGAGGGGGAGGAGAGTATATGACACCACAACAGGCCGTTGAGGCCCTTCACGCGCTGCCCAGCGGCGGCAACCCCACACTGGACCGGATGCGCGCATTGATGGACGCCCTGGGCAATCCGGAGCGCACTCTCAAATGTATTCAGATCGCCGGGACCAACGGCAAGGGCACCCTCGCCGTGATGACGGCCTGTATCCTGACACAGGCAGGATACAAAACGGGGCTGACCATCAGCCCGTATGTGACGGATTTCCGGGAACGCTTCCAGATCGACGGCAAGATGATTCCACCCGAGACGCTGGCCGATCTGACCGAGCGGGTGCTGGACGCTGCCGATGCGGTGCAGGCTGCGGGCGGCCCTGCGCCGGTTCAGTTCGAGGCGGTCACTGCGGTGGCTTTTCTGTGGTTTGCCCAGGAAAAGTGTGATCTTGTAGTATTGGAAACCGGTCTGGGCGGCCGTTATGACGCCACCAATGTGGTGACCAATACCCTGATTTCGGCCATTACCCGCATCGGTATGGATCATATGGCCCTTTTGGGAAATACCATCGCGGAGATTGCAGGGGAAAAGGCGGGAATCATCAAGGAAGGCTGTACCGTAGTGTGTTATCCCGATCAGCCCGCCGAGGCCATGGGGCCCATTCTCACGGCAGCCGCCGAGAACCACGCCACCATCGTCACACCTGACCCGGAGGATCTCATCCGCCGCAAGGGCCGCCCGCTGGAAAACCGCATCGATTACGGCGGATATGAGGTGGCCCTCAATTTCCCGGGCCGTCACCAGGGCCATCATGCTGCCATGGCGGTGGAGATTGCCCTGACTTTGTGGCGCAATTACGGCTATGATATTTCGGACGAGGCCATTCTGGAGGGACTGAAACAGGCCAGCCTGCCCGCCCGTATCGAGGTGCTGCGCCGCCATCCTCTGCTTCTGCTGGACGGCTGCCACAATCCGGATGGAGCTTCTGGCCTTGCCCAGACGCTGGCCGACGCCGGATACTCGGAAAATCTGGTGGCAGTCATCGGTATGGTGGCGGATAAGGACTGCGACGGCTTCCTGGAAAAGCTGGAGCCCTGCTTTGCCAAGGTCTTTACCACGGCGCCGGCTACGCCCCGGGCGCTCTCAGCGGAGGAAATGTACAAAAAGGCCCGCTTCCACTTTGATGCCGAGGTGGGCGGTACTGTTGCCGAGGCCATCCGGAAGGCAGTGGACTATGCGGATGACAATACCTTGGCGGGAGTGGTAGTATGCGGCAGCCTTTATCTCGCTGCGGAAGCTCGTCCCATCCTGCTGGAGGAAGCCAAAAACTGACCTCCTGCGGATTTGCCTGGAAAAAAGAATACGCCAAACAGGACGCGGTGCTTTTCAACAGACACCGCGCCTTTCTTTTTCTGCCCCGCGACAGAGTGTAACAAAATATTTGGATGTGGCCCCGTATACTGGATGCAAACCGGTATGCGGGGCTGCTGTTTTGCCGTAGGCAGAAGCAGCAGCCGCTATCCGAAGCAGAAAATGGGGGACAAGCTATGGCAAAGGTGTGGTTCATCCCGGCGGGAGGAACACTGGCGGCCTATCTTTCGGGGGAGATCGACCATCATGCGGCTCAATCACTGCGGCGGGAGATCGACGCTCAGATCGATACCCAGATGCCGGAATTGCTGGCATTGGATTTCAGCGGCGTCACATTTATGGATTCCTCCGGTGTGGGGCTGATCCTTGGCAGGGGAAAGTACATTGCCTCTCTGGGCGGACACATGACAGTGCAAAACCCGCCGGCGCAGATCTGCAAAATGCTGGACCTTGCAAAGATTCATTATGTATAAAACGGGGGCGTCTTATGAAACTGCTCAATCAGGTCAAGATCAGCTTTTACAGCCGCAGCGTCAACGAGGGCTTTGCCCGGGCGGCACTGGCAGCTTTTCTCGTCCAGGCGGATCCAACGGTTCCCCAACTGGCGGACATCAAGACCGCGGTGTCGGAGGCGGTCACCAACTGCATTGTACATGCTTACCCCGGGACCATCGGACAAATTACGCTGCGCGCTGCCTTGTATGAAGAAGGCGTTGTCCGCATCACCGTATCGGACAAGGGAGTGGGGATTGCGAATGTGGCACAGGCCATGGAGCCGCTCTACACCACCGGTAATCCGGATGAGCGTGCAGGTCTGGGCTTTGCGGTCATGCAAAGCTTTATGGATAAGGTACGGGTTACATCGGCGCCCGGCCGCGGTACCCGCGTCACTATGGTAAAGCGTCTGGATACGGCACAGGCGTTGCCGGCAGCGCGGGGATGACTCTCCTTACATAGGCCGCCCGTTGTGCGGCCGCACCTGAAAAGGAGGGATACACTATGTCCGCACAATTTCCCACAGCTGCCGGCTCTTTGGAGGAAAACCGCGCCAAGCGGGGAGAGTTTATCCAGAACAATCTCGGACTGGTTCATTGCTGCGCCGGGCGATTCCGCGGCAGAGGCATCGAGTATGAGGATTTGTACGCAGCGGGATGCTTGGGGCTGGTCAAGGCCTGCGACGGTTTTGACAGTTCCCGGGGGCTTTGCTTTTCCACCTACGCGGTCCCGGTCATATTGGGGGAGATCAAGAAGCTGTTCCGGGACGGTGGTACAGTCAAAGTCAGTCGCACGCTGAAAGAGCTGGGACTCAAAATCAATGCGGAGCGGGAGCGAACACTGAAACGCACCGGTACTGAGCCCAGCGTCACCCAGTTGGCCGAAACGCTGGGGACGACACCGGAACAGATTGCGCTTGCCATCCGGGCGTCCCTTCCGGCGCTATCACTCACACCTGTGGAGAGCGAGGACAATGGCAGGGAATGGGACATCCCGGTAGACTCGCCCGAGGAAAGCCTGTCAGAGAAGATCAGTTTGAATGAGGTGATGAACCAGTTGTCGCCTCAGGACAGGCTTTTGATCCGGTTGCGCTTCTTTGGGGGAAAGACGCAGAGTGAGACGGCAAGAGTACTCAAGACAACGCAGGTGCAAATTTCCCGCCGGGAACGCAAGATCTTGAAATGGATGAGGAAGGAACTGACCGGAGAAGAAGGGCGAGTAGAGAGGTAGAATAAGGAAAACAGGAATACACACTGTGATTTTTTGACGGCAAAAGGTTTTACGCATTGTATAAACATCAGAAAGAAGACTGTCAAAACGATCGCTTTCCGGTAAAGAAACTGTAAAAAACGCCAAAAGTGATACTTTAGAGAAAAAATGGCGAAAAATCGCTTGACTATGGGGAAATGCCATGGTAATATAATTGCACCGGTTCGGCCGGACCCTGAATCACCGCTGAGAGCGGAGCAGGACGGACAAACTGGGAGATCAGCGCCTGAAAAGCCGCCCAAAAAAATCTCAAAAAGGTCTTGACAAAGAGATCTTGATGAGATAAAATAAAAAAGCTGTCGCGAGACAGCACCGGTCGAACGGCCGGGCGGCTCAAAAAAAATCTTCAAAAAAGTTCTTGACAAACGGAACTCAATGAGATATAATAAAT
>JAHZHS010000117.1:0-4427 GCA_019420135.1 Oscillospiraceae bacterium
GGAAGTGAAGGAGGAAGCACTCCGGCTGCTGGATACCGTCGGGCTGAAGGACAAGAAAGATGCCTATCCCGACATGCTGTCGGGCGGCCAGAGGCAGCGGGTGGCCATCGCCAGAGCGCTGGCCATGCACCCGGAGGTTCTGCTGTTCGATGAACCCACTTCCGCGCTGGACCCGGAGATGGTCGGCGAGGTGCTGAACGTCATGCGGGACCTGGCAAAGACCGGCATGACCATGATCGTTGTCACCCACGAGATGGGCTTTGCAAAAGAGGTTGCCGACAGGGTGGTTTTCATGGACGAAGGCTACATCATGGAAGAGGGAAGTCCCGAGGCAGTATTTGAACATACTCAGAATGAACGAGTAAAAATGTTCCTGCAAAAAATACTGTAAGGAGAAGAATCATTATGATGAGTTTGCTAGAGATCCTGGTGAAATACAGAGTCATGCTGTTCGACGGCGCCAAGATTACGCTGATCGTATCGCTGATCACCATTCTGATCGGTCTGATCTTCGGCACGCTGATGGCATTCATGAAGATGAGCAAGATCCCGCCCCTGCGGTGGCTGGCCAATATCTATGTGGAGTTCATCCGCGGCACGCCGGTTCTGGTGCAGATTTCCATCGTCTTTTACGGCCTGCCCATGATGGGCATCGACATTCCCGCCGTATGGGTCGGCGATGTGGACATCTCCCGCCTGGTTTCTGGCATTGTGGCTCTGAGCATCAATACCACCGCCTACATATGTGAGATCGTCCGAAGCGGCATCCAGTCCATCGGTGTAGGGCAGACCGAAGGCGCCCTTGCCCTGGGCATGACAAACACCCGGGCGCTGTTCTGCATCGTTCTTCCCCAGGCCATCCGCAATATCCTCCCGGCCCTGGGCAATGAGTTCATCACCATCATCAAAACGTCCTCCCAGGTTTCGGTCATCGGCATCGCCGAGCTGATGTACGCGGCGGATACCATCCGCGGCATCAGCTTCCGGCCGATGGCTCCCCTGATTGTGGTCGCTCTGATCTATTTCGTGATTACCTTCTTCTTCTCGCTGCTGTTGCGGCGTCTGGAGAAGTCCATGCGCAAGAGTGCACGATAATACCAGGCTAACGCAGAATCTTTTCTGCTTTAGTATATAGAGAGAAAGAAAATGAAAGCGAGGTAAGATTATGAAAAAGAAAGTTTTGTCCATGCTTTTGGCACTTACCATGAGCGCTGCATTGCTTGTCGGCTGTGGGTCTAGCGAGGGAAGCTCCCAGTCGTCCAGCACCTCTACCGCCAGTGACAGCACCGCCTCCGACAGCACCAGCGCGTCGGCAGAGTCTTCTTCCACAGGCGGCCTGCTGGATTCCATCAAAGCCGCCGGCAAACTGGTGGTTGGCACGGCGTCCGGCTATCCTCCTTATGAATTTGTGGATGTGGCATCCAGCAATCAGGATGTCATCGGCATCGACATCGCCCTGGCTCAGGCCATCGCCGATGAGCTGGGCGTTGAGCTGGAAATCCAGGACATGAACTTCTCCGCACTGCTGTCTTCGCTCCCTGCGCACAAGATCGACCTGGCCATCGCCGGCATCAACCCCACCGATGAGCGCAAAAAGACCCTGGATTTCTCGGACAGCTACCTGACCGCAGAAAACAAGATTATCATCAACAAGGCCGACGCAGAGACCTACAAGACGCTGGAAGACTTCAAGGGTCAGCCTCTGGCCGTTGAGAAGAGCACCACTCAGGAAACCGTCTGCCAGGAACTGTTCCCGGACAGCCCGCTGACCTCTCTGGAGCGGGTTCCCGACTGCATCTTGGAACTGAAGAACGGCAAGGCCGTGGGCGTTGTTGTGGAAAACATCGTCGGTGAACAGTACCTCATGTCTGACGATACCCTGCAGTTCTCCGACGCCGATCTTGACCGCGACAAGGAATCCGCCGTTGCTCTGGAAAAGGGCAACGAGGACCTCCTCGAGATCATCAACAAGGTCATCAAGGAAAACCAGGACAACGGCAACTTTGACAAGTGGGTCGAAGAGTACAGCCAGAAGTCTGCTGAAAGCGCAGGCTAAACCGAACATATGAAAAAACGCGGGTGACATGAAAAGAGGAAAGTTCTGCTGCTTTGCTTTCCTGTGGAGCCGCGCACCAGGGGCGGGATTCGCAAGAACTCCCGCCCCTTTATCATAAGGAGACTGCCATGGACAAAAGGAGAAAAGTGGGCATTATCGGCGTGGGACATGTGGGCTCCCACGTGGCGAGCATGCTGTGCACAAGAAATCTCTGCAATGAAATCGTTCTGATCGATCAGGACGCAGACAAGCTGAAAGGACAGGCCATCGACCTGGCCGATACCTGCGCCTATCAGAGCGGGACCTGCCGGATTCACCAGGGAAACTATGAAGAACTAAAGGATGCGGATATCCTGGTCATCAGCGTCGGCGGCAAACTGTTCAAGAAAAACCGCCTGGAGGAACTGGAGGAGGCCTTGGGGATTGCGGATGACATCGCACCCAAAATCCAGGCCAGCGGCTTTCACGGCATCGTCATCTCGGTCACAAATCCCTGTGACCTTGTGGCCTATCATCTGAGCAGAAAACTCATCGTCCCGGTGATCGGCAGTGGGACCATCCTGGATTCCGCCCGCTTCCGCTGCCGGATCGCGGCCGCCCTCTCGGTGGACCCTCATTCGGTGCAGGCCTGGTGCTTCGGGGAACACGGGGACAGCCAGGTCCCGGTCTGGTCCCAGGTCCACATCAACGGGTTGGCGCTGGAGGATTTTTTGCAGACACATCCCGAGACAGACTGGGAAGCCACGAAAGCAAAAATTACCAAAAGCACCGTCTTTGCCGGATGGGAGATCGCTTCCGGCAAGGGGAGCACCGAGTTTGGTGTGGGCATGGCGGTGAGCGAGCTGGTGAAGTGCATCTTTGAGGACGCCCGTGCCATCCTGCCCTGTTCCGTGCCCCTGAACGGCGCGTATGGGGAAAGGGATGTCTATGCCAGTATCCTGTGCTGCGTGGGCAAAGAGGGCGCAAAGCCCCTGGACGGCATCCCTCTTTCCAAGGAGGAGGAAGCGGCCTTCCACGAGAGCTGCCGTGTCATGAGAGGAGCGTATCCCAAGTGAAAATTGTGATCACCGATTTCCCGGACGTGCTGAAACGGGACCTTGCGTATGAGATCCGGCTGATTCAGTCCGGCCTTCCCGGAGCACAGGTGGATGTGGTTCCCTTTGAGGACCGGGCGTCCTGGCTGGCCCAGGTCAAGGATGCGGACGCACTCCTCACCGCCTTCCTCAAAATAGACGGGGAAGTGATGGACCAGATTCCAAAGCTGAAATGCATTGCCCTGAACGCCACAGGGTATGATTCTATTCAGATCGAGGACGCCGCCAAAAGAAACATCGGGGTGGTTCCCGTGGTCGAATACTGTACCCGGGAGGTGGCGGACCATACCATGGCCCTGATCCTGGCGCTGGAACGGGGCCTCAAACATTATGAGGCGGACATTGACCGAGACAAGCGCTGGCAGTATTCCACCCTGTCCCGCATCCATCGTATGGAAGGCCAGACCCTGGGCATCTGCGGCTTCGGAAAAATCGGGAAGGCGGTGGCCAAACGGGCCCAGGCCTTTGAGATGAAGGTCATCGTCTATTCTCCCCATTGCACCGAGGAAGTGGCCCGGCAGTACGGGGTGGAGCGGACGGACATCGATGGGCTTTTGGAAAAAAGCGACGTCATCAGCAATCACATGGCCCAGTCTGCCGCAAACTATCACTTCTTTGATGAGGACAAATTTCGCCGGATGGCCCGGACGCCATTCTTTATCAACGTTTCCCGGGGCAGCGCGGTGGATGAACAGGCGCTGGTGTCCGCCCTTGACCGGGGACAGATCGCAGGGGCGGGGTTGGACGTCCTGACTGCGGAAAATCCCGACCTCAAACACTGCGGGCTGACCAACCGGGAGAATGTGATCCTCACGCCCCACGCCGCCTTTTATTCCATCGAATCCATGGAGGATCTCCAGACCATCTCCTGCCAGAATCTCATCCAGTATCTGCAGCAGCATCCGTGACCGCAGACGGCCCCAGGCAGGGGCTGCCTTACGGAAATTGAGCGACAAAAACACAAAAACCGCCTTGCATCCGGCAGGGCGGTTTTTGTTCTATCCAGGCAGAGGCGCTCAGATCCGTTGGAAGAGCCCCTGCTTTTTCTGTTTCTGGTTGAGGTAAATGTAGAAGATGATATTCAGAACCACGCCCACCATGGTGGAGATGGGAGCGGCCAGACCGATGTTGGTCAGGCTGGCGTTGGGCTGAATGCTCATGTAATAGGCGAGAGGCAGACGGACCAGGAGGGTCTGTACCAGTCCCTGGATCATGACCCAGAAGGTGATCTGGTTACCGTTGAAATAGCCCACCATGCTGAAGAGGATGGCGGTGGC
>JAHZHS010000117.1:4437-6045 GCA_019420135.1 Oscillospiraceae bacterium
GCCCTTGAGGTACTCAAAGCATTTCTGGATGACTGCAGCATCGGAGGAGAAGCAGGATGCCAGCAGATCGCCCTTGGCCATGACCAGAGCAAACACCACGCAGCCGAAGGTCAGCCCTACCCCAATGCCGGTGAACATGGACTGCTTGGCCCGCTTGATGTTGCCCGCGCCCACATTCTGAGAGACGAAGGAAGCCATGGACTGCATCAGGGCGCTGGGAACCAGCATGGCGAAGTTGACGATCTTGCTGGCCACGCCGTAGCCGGAAGAGGCCTCCAGACCCAGGCGGTTGACGAAGGCGCACAGAGCCAGAAAGGAAATCTGAGTCAGACATTCCTGTAAAGCCAGGGGCAGGCCGATGGCCAAAAAGGTCCGGCACTGGGGGTTCAGACGGAAATCTTTCAGCAACAGCTGGAAGGGCAGCTTCTTTTTCAGCAGGATCACCACAGCGCAGATGACGCTGATGGTCTGAGAAAATACCGTGGCCAGAGCAGCGCCGGCCGCATCCAGATGAAGCCCGGCCACCAGGAACAGATCTCCGAAGATATTGACGATGCAGGCAATCAGCACAAAGATCAGAGGCGAATTGCTGTCACCCAACCCACGGAACACGGCAGACAGCATGTTATACGCGACGATAAAGAAGATGCCGCAGCCGCAGATCCGCACATAGCTGACGGTCAGGTCCAGGGATTCCTGGGGCGCCTGCATGAGCACGGCGATGGGACGGGCGAAGAAAACCAGCAGGATGAACAGCACGACGGATACCATGGCGAACACGATGGTCGCGCCGCCCAGGACGGCGGGAATCTTTTCCGGCTTCTTCTCACCCAAATACCGGGCAATGAGCACCGTGACGCCCATGGCAAGCTGGGTTACCACGAAGGTGACGAGATTCAAGACCTGGCTGCCAGTGGAGACTGCCGACAGGCCTGAGGTGGAGCCGAACCGTCCCACCACCAGCAGGTCAACGGCTCCGTAGGCAGCCTGCAGAACCAGCGCCCCCAGGACGGGGAGCATGAACCAGCACAGCTTTTTCAAAATGCTGCCCTGTGTGAAATCTGACATGTCCTTATTCAAAGGAATCTCTCCTTTCCAACATGACCTGATAGAATCTTTCAATGGTCCGGATGGCGCACTTGGCATCCGACTCCGGCATATCCTTGAGATAGGCCGCCAGATCATCGAAATACTGTTCGTTGTATCTGTGGTGAAGCTGTTCCCCGGCGGGGGTGGCGGTGATGTAGGTCACCCGGCCGTCCTGACGGGAGGCTTCCTTGCGCAGATACCCCTTGCTCTCCATCTCCTTGACCGTCCGGGTCACACCCGGGCGGGGGATGTTCAGCACATCGCTGATGTCCGAGATCTTGACCTGGAGGCCCTGTCCCTCCAGCGTTTCGATCACATCCAGATAGCGGATATAGGATGCAGTGACCTCCCCGGGCAGCGCAGGAAGCAGGTCGAGGACCCGCTTGGCCAGATAACAGGCATCAAACAGGGATTTGATGGTTTTGGTTTCCACGGTTTGGCCTCCTGATATAGTTACTATTGGTAATTATATGAGCGCATTTTTCTTTTGTCAAGGTGCGCCCGGCGGTCTTTGCCTGA
>JAHZHS010000117.1:6055-6774 GCA_019420135.1 Oscillospiraceae bacterium
ACAGATGAAACGAGCAAAACTGACAAAAAAACAACTGCTTTTTCGTGCAGTTGGTATCCTGCTGGCAGTGCTGGTGTTGCTGGCAGGAGCATTTTTCCTGTATGTGTCGGATTACTACCGGGCGGAGGATGTGGCCCTGGAAGTGATGAACAACGGCAGCGGCATCACAGTGCAGGATAACCTGACGGTGCTGGAACCGTCAAAGCCGGGGGATACGGCCCTGATTTTTTATCCCGGAGCCAAGGTGGAGGCGGAAGCCTATCTGCCATTGCTGGATCAGCTGCGGCAGAATGGCCTGACCTGCATTCTAGTGCATATGCCCTTCCACATGGCCATTTTCGACGCCAACGCTGCCGAGGAGGTCATGGCTCAGTTCCCCCAGTACAGCCACTGGTATATTGCCGGGCATTCCATGGGCGGAGCCATGGCTTCCCAGTTTGCCGCAGACCATCCTGAAGAGGTGGACGGCCTGATTCTTTTGGGCGCTTATATCTACGGTGACTATCCGCCGTCGGATACCCTGACGGTCTACGGCTCCCTCAACCAGAGCGTGGAGGATCAGCTGGACTACACCGAGAATGTGGTGGAGATCGAAGGCGGCAACCACGCCCAGTTCGGAAACTACGGCCCCCAGAAAGGTGACGCCACCGCGACCATCTCGGCCGAGGAACAGCAGGCACAGACGGTGGATGCCATTCTGGATTTCATCCAGCAGCGCC
>JAHZHS010000118.1:0-2503 GCA_019420135.1 Oscillospiraceae bacterium
AGGCGGTGACCAACACGGCGGTGTTGGCCTTTGACCTGCTGATGTTGCTGGCCAGCGGCCTTCTGTACGCAAGGGGCATGGTTGGCTTCGACGGCGTGCTGCTCCCCACGGTGGCACTGTTTTCCTCTTTCGGGCCGGTGATCGCCCTGGCAAATCTGGGCAGCACACTGCAGAATACCTTTGCCGCGGGCAACCGTGTTCTGGATATCCTGGAGGAATCCCCGGCGGTGGAGGAGGTGTCTGCCCGCCCCGAAACCGCCTTTGCCGGCGCGGCGGCCGACCATGTGACCTTTGCTTATGAAGGAGAAAATGTCCTTTCCGATGTGTCGCTGCCCATCCCCCAGAATCAGGTGATCGGCCTGGTGGGACGCAGCGGCAGCGGCAAGTCCACCTTGCTCAAGCTGCTGATGCGGTTCTGGGATGTACAGCAGGGAAGCGTCGAGATCTCCGGCCGCCCGGTAGCGGACATCAACACTGTCGATCTTCGCCGTATGGAGGGCTATGTGACCCAGGAGACCCATCTCTTCCATGACAGCATCCGCAACAATCTGCGCATTGCCAAACCCGGCGCTACCGATGAGGAGATCGAGGCCGCCTGCAGAAAGGCATCGGTGCATGATTTCATCATGACACTGCCCCGGGGCTATGATACGCCGGTGGGGGAACTGGGAGATACCCTGTCCGGCGGAGAACGGCAGCGGCTGGGACTGGCCCGGGCGTTTTTACACGATGCGCCGCTTCTGCTTCTGGATGAGCCCACCAGCAATCTGGACAGCCTCAACGAGGCGGTGATCCTGCGATCTCTCCATCAGGAAAAGGGCAGCCGTACCGTAGTGCTGGTGTCCCACCGCCGTTCGACCATGGGCATTGCCGACACGGTGTGCTCGGTGGAGAAAGGGCGGGTGAGCTGAATGCCTGTGGATATACAAGCTCGGCGGGAGAGGGAAAAGCAAATGGTCTCCGAGATGATCGTCCTCTACTGCCAAAAGAAACACGGCACCAAAGGAGAGCTTTGTCCTGATTGCGCGGCACTGGATGCCTATGCCCGGCAGAGGGCGGAAAAATGTCCCTTCATGGAGACAAAGACCTTCTGTTCCAATTGCAGGGTGCACTGCTACAAACCCGAGATGCGGGACAAGATCCGGGAGGTCATGCGATTTTCGGGACCGCGGATGCTGTTTCACCACCCCGTCATGGCCATCCGCCATCTGATCGAGAGCAAAAAAGAACAGGCAAGACTGGAGAAAACACGATGAATGCTAAGAAAATCCTTTTTCTGATCCTGGGCTGTTTCGGCCTGGTGATGGGCGCGGTGGGGGCCGTGCTGCCCCTGCTGCCGGCCTTTCCCTTTCTGCTGCTGGCGGCGTACAGCTTTGCCAAAAGCTCGGAGCGCCTGCACACCTGGTTCATAGGAACCCGTCTCTATAAGGATAACCTGGAAAGTTTTGTCAAGGGCCAGGGCATGACCCGCAAGACCAAGATCCGCATCATGATCACCGTGACGCTGCTCATGTCGGTGGGATTTGTCATGATGAACGAGATTGTGGTCGGCCAGATCGTGCTGTCCATTGTCTGGGTGTTTCATATCCTTTACTTTATCTTCGGAATCAAGACCCGTCAGGACAACTGACCTCTGCCCGGGCCATACCCGGCAGACGGCAGAAAAAGCCCGCCCTGCTTCTGCGCGGTTCCATAAGAAAACAAAGTCGCAAAATTCTAACTGCAAGACGGCATCTGCCGCGTGATCGGGCTTTGCCTTCCACAAAGGAGGGCTGCAGCCCTCTGCCTTGCATCTGCCGCCTTGCAGCGATTTTGCGATGCTTCGCAGTTCTTGCAGAACCTTCGTTTTCTTATGTCACTCGCGCTTCCCGGTAAGATACCGGCAGAAGCAGGGCGGGCCTTATTGTATGGATAGGATTGTGAGAAAAGGCAATTCTCTCAGCTGCGGGAACACTTTTCGGCGTCGATGGCCAGGACTACCATCAGGGCACAGAGAGCATCCCGGTCGTATTCCGTTTCGATAGTGTAGGTATCGGTCCAGTGCAGCAGTTCCTTGGAAATGACGGCGGCAGGGGAGCCGTCGTCGCGCTGGATCTGGTAGTCCCACTCCAGCCAGTTGCCCTCGATGTGCCAGCCGTTGAAATCAATATTGTACCGCGGCTGCAAAAGGCTGAACTCTTTTTGCAGCATACCCACATACTGTTCCCCGATGTAAAACTCGAACTTGGGCAGCCAGGTCAGCACCACCTGCTTGACGGTGGCGATGTGATCTCCCTGGGCGTTGAGAATGTGCAGGGTATGACCCCAGCTCAGCTGACCTTCCACAGTAAAGAGGACGGAGCCATCCTCCCCGTAAATGTCATAGCTGTCGAACCAGGAGAAAAAACGCTGTTTGAAATACAGTTTCATGGTGCGGCCTCCTTTTGGATGTTGGGGGTCAGGCTGGCTCGTCGGTAGCTTCCGGCACCGGGGCGGTGGTACGGGGCGTCACGGCCAGAGGATC
>JAHZHS010000118.1:2513-4080 GCA_019420135.1 Oscillospiraceae bacterium
GCACACCGGGGAAGAACTTGGCGATGCCGGATCCCTTGCAATGCAGGCCGTCAAAGAAATCAATTTCCTCCAGTCCGTCAATGAGCGTGGGATCGTAGCTTCCATAGAGAGGAACACCGTTCTGGGCACAGTACTGACGGACCCAGTTTTCCACTTCAAAGAAACCTTTGTGCAGATCCGTCTCATTGAGCAGATAGTTGTACAGATAGGGATGCCAGGGGCTCAGGACCAGAATGACAGTGGTACCCTGGCTGCGGGCATAGCGGATGAATGCGTCGAAAGCCTGACATTGAGTGTCGCTCAAAGCGTCAAAACCTTCCATGTGGACGCTGTTGAAAGTGGCACAAGCCTCTGCTGCCTTGGTAAGAATCTGCTCCACAGGCAGATTGCGGAAGTTTACATCGTAGAGGACGCTGCCGTCAGAGCGCTTGATGGCGGTCTCCTGATCCATGGGATCCCCCTCCACGGGGTTGAAGTCAATGGGATTGCCATCCTCGTCGGTGATGGTAGATTGGCCGCGATTCTTGAAGTAGTAGGAAACATTGCCCTGGAAGTAGGCCGGTTCGGCAAGAGCCTTCCAGAGTTCCACCTTGTCCGGCTCCTCGTAGTTAGTCTCGATGCCAAGAACATTGGTCAGAAATTCATCGTACAGCTCGGCATCGGCGCGGGAATCGAAAGCGTTTTCGCTGTCATAAAAGACCCAGGGATCCACGCTCCACAAAAGGACCTTGGGAGCTTTGCCGTAGGTGACCATCTTGTAGTAGCTGGTCATATTGTCACGGACGTCGGCGCCGGTCACGCCCATATTGAAAAAGCTGTCGGAGCCCACCAGTTCTCTGGTGAACTGCAATACCCGGCTGGACCCGATGCCAATGACCTCCGGGGTTTCCGGTACGTCCTGGGCAAAGAGCTGAACCACCTGGCGTTCATCCATCTGCTCAAAGTTGGTGACGTCGTAGCCTTCCAGCATCAGGTCCACAATACGGCGGGGAGCCAGGGCCCCCTGGAACAGACCGCTGCAGTCCACGTTGTAGCTGAATACCACCATAAAAACCAGAATGGGAACCAGCAGCAGACATTTGACCAGCGTTTTGCTGCCGAAAAACAGTCTCCGGGCCAGGCCAACAAGAAAGCGGTGGAGCAGGGATGGGCCTTTTTTCTTCCCGGAAGACCGCCGCCTTTTGGGAGATGAAGGGGAAATCTGTGTCTTTGGATTGTCGTTGCGCCGGATGGAAGCGGGCGTGGCCGGCATGGGCGCACCGGATGTCTGGATAGATTTTGCCATGTTTTACGCCTCCCCCTGTAGTATCAGTAGTTCTGGTAGATGAATGCGGATTGGCCGAACACCGCAAAGAACAGAATCGCGGCGCCCATGGCATAATACAAGGTCCAGCGCAGGACAAAATTTTGCTGCCGGATCCACTTGGCAACATTGCGCCCACCGCTCTCGGCGGCAAACACGATGAGAGTCCCGCAGGTCAGCATGACGAGCAGCCGGCCATCCAGGCCGCAGCTGACCAGCAGGGGAGTGAAGGCTGTCCAAGCGGGCTCCAGACGCGTCCAGCCC
>JAHZHS010000118.1:4090-5015 GCA_019420135.1 Oscillospiraceae bacterium
GTGTAGACGGCGTAGGGGTCGGCGTTGTAGAGAGCGCTGGCAAAAAAGACCAGGGTCCCGGCAAAGAGGAACCACACAATGACTCGCTGGATCCACCGGCGGGCAAAATCGGCGCGGTAGATGGGGTTGTACCGGGCGATGACGGCCCTGGGCCGGCGGGTGGCGGCGGACAAAACCGACACCGCACCGCAGGCAAAGCCCCACATGAGATAGCGCCAGTCGGCGCCGTGCCACAGGCCGGACACGATGAAGATGATCATGAGGTTGAGCAGATGCCGGGCCTTGCCGCACCGGCTGCCGCCCAGGGAAAAGTAGATGTAATCCCGGAACCATCCGGTCATGCTGATGTGCCACCGGCGCCAGAAATCACCGAAACTGGTGGCCTCAAAGGGAGAGTTGAAGTTTTCAATCAGATCGTAGCCCAGAATGCGTGCCGCGCCCAGAGCGATGTCGCAGCATCCGGAGAAGTCCATGTACAGCTGCAGGGCGAACAGGAAGGTGGCGGCCAGCAGATTGGGGCCGCTCATCTGGGAAAAGTCTCCGTACACAAAGGAGACGTAGAGGGCCAGGTTGTCGGCCAGCACCATCTTTTTCACATAGCCCCATGCCATACGGAAGGCGCCCCCCGCGCAGCGGGAATAGCTGAACCGGCGGGATTTTTCAATCTGGGGACGGAGATGGGGATACCGCTCAATGGGGCCGGTGACGAGGGTAGGGAAAAAGCTGACGAACATGGCGTAGTGCAGCAGATTGGGCTCCACCTTACACCGGCGCTTGAAGACATCGATGGTATAACTCAACGAGGCAAAGGTGAAATAGCTCAGCCCCAGTGGTGCGATCAGGTTGAAGGAATAGGGTTCCACCTTCTGTCCGAACAGGCCGGCCAGATTGACAATGCCCAGGTCAAACAGGTCCCAGTATTTGT
>JAHZHS010000118.1:5025-5687 GCA_019420135.1 Oscillospiraceae bacterium
GCTGTTGCCGATGGCAAGTCCGCAGGCCCAAGTCACCACGGTGGCGCCAAGCAAGACAGGAACGAGGGCGCGGTTTTCCGGCGTGTAGCAGAAAAACGCATAGCTGGCGATGAGGAGGAAGTAAGGCCTTGCCACCCGCGGCAGGGCATAATTCAGCACGGCAACCGCGGCAAAAAAGCCTAGATACAGAAGGGTCGTTATTGTCACGTTACATTCACATCCAGCCGCCGCAAAGGGCAAGAATTTTATAGAACCACAGATAAAAAACGGCTGCCCCGCAGCGCAAACCGCAAGTACCGCAGGACAGGAAAATTATTTGGACTGCATCCGGTTTTCCAGGTCGCGGACGCGCTTTTCCAGGATCGCGTTGGCCTGGGTCAGCCGCCGGCACTTTTCGGCCAGCTGGCTGATGGCGATGCTCAGACTCAAAAGCACCACCAGCACAAAGCAGAACATCAAGAGAAATACCAGATTGACCGGCATCTCCACATCCAGCAGATCCCGCAGTACGTATACCACATAGGGAAATGCCGCGAAGATGACGAGAACGATGGAAAGCCCCAGCCAGAGAAGGCTGTATTTGACGGTCATCAGGCCTTTTTTCAGAAAGATGAAGATGATGGCAAGCAGCGCCAGCGCACCGACCAGCATGCAGGCCTGGA
>JAHZHS010000118.1:5697-6774 GCA_019420135.1 Oscillospiraceae bacterium
CTGATTGTATTGGGGCGCAGATCAGTGCTTGGCCCCGGGGCGCAGACGGTGAATGGCCAGCCGGTCGATGATGAGCGACAGCGACACCTTGAGCATGTAGTAGACGCTCTTGACTGCCGAGATACTGGACACACCGCCCAGGCGCTCATGCATGACCACGGGGGCCTCACCCACCCGGAACCCCTGGAGGCTGGCGGCCAGGATGGCCTCCGGCTCGGGATAGTCGGGAGCATAGTGGTCGGCAAAAAAGGCGGTCATTTCGGCACTGGTGGCGCGGAAGCCACTGGTCACATCAGAGACCTTGCGACCGCAGAGCAGGTGGATCATGGCGCTGAGGAAGCGGATGCCCACCCGGCGCATGAAGCTGGTCTGGAACCCCTCGTGGGTGATGAACCGGCTGCCGATGCACATATCCAGCTTGCCGGAGAGTACCGGCTCCACCACAGTGGCCAGATAGGCGGGGTCATGCTGACCGTCACCGTCCATCTGTACCGTCACATCGTAGCCGTGCAGGCGGGAATACTGATACCCGCACTGTACGCCGCCCCCGATGCCGAGGTTGACGGGCAGGTCCAGATAATTGTAGCCGTGGCTGCGCAGCAGTTCGGCGCTGTTGTCGGTGGAACAGTCGTTGATGACGAGATAGTCTGCCCAGGGGCAGGTCTCGCGCAGATGTTCCACCACGCGGACAATATTGTCCTGTTCGTTGTAGCAGGGGATCAGTACAAGGATCCTTGCGGAAGTATTCAAAAGGACACCTCACATCCGGCACGCGGGGGCGTGACCAAATTGATTGCAGTTACAGCGGCAGGGTTAGCCGACCGTGCCGTCCAGAATAAACGTCTCCAGGCGCTTGAGCAGTATGCTGCGCCGGTAGTGGGCAAGATAGTAGGCCCTGGCGTTGGCCCCCAGCCGGGCGCGCTCCTTCGGGGAGGCAACGTGCAGGGCCAGCAACCCTTCGGCCAGGGCATCCACGTTGCAGGCGGGGCAGGCGGGACCGCCTCCGGCGGCCCGGATGGCCTCGAAGCCCACCCCGTCGATGCTGCCGATGACCGGCTTGCCGGCAGCCATGTAGCT
>JAHZHS010000119.1 GCA_019420135.1 Oscillospiraceae bacterium
AGCGCCCTGCAGACGGCAGAGCGCTTTTTTATTATATTTTATATATAGGAATAGCTACACAGGGAACCGTCCCGGCGGGCTCACTGTTTGAGCAGCCGCTTGAGGGGCACGGTGACGGCGGTGCCGACGATGCAGCAGATGACTGCCTCCAGCACGCCCTGCAGCCCCACCGACAGGATGACATAAATGAAGGGGTTGGCGGCGCCCAGTTCGGCCACCTTGGACTGAACCTCAGGCATATTGTAGAAGAACGCCACCAGCATCCCCATGAACAGGATGGTGTTGAGCAGCGGGGCGCTCAGCGCGCCGATGAAGGCACAGGTCTTGTCCCGGTCAGGCATCAGCTTGCAGGCACCGCGGTAGATCAGCCCGCAGAAAAGGCCGCACAGCACCCGGGCCCCCACGCACATGACAACGCACAGCACCGGGCTGTACTGGAAGGCAAAAAAGGTCAGGCCGCCGGCGCCGCTGATGGCGTTGGCCAGACTGGTCAGGCCGAAGATCATGCCCAGCCATGCCCCCGCCAGCGGGCCGCACAGCATGGCCCCGATGGCCACCGGGATGGTGAGCAGGCTCATGGTCAGGGCGCCCACCCGGATGTAGCCCAGAAAGGTGTTTGCCATCAGCAGCACCAGCGCCGTCAACAGCGCCAACTGCGTCAGGTAGCGGACGTTCTTGCTTGTTTTCATATTCAGTTTCCTCCTGCTGCCGTCTCTTCTTCGGAGTACAGCGCATATTTGCGGTTTTCCGCGCTACTAAGTATATCCCTGTCCGTCCGAGTTTTCAAGTCATAGAATACGGTCGGGCAAAAACGGCGTTTTGAACAAAAAAAGTGGAAAATGCAAAAAGTTTTTCAAAACCTGCTACCCAAAAATTGGACGGCGTGTTATAATAGTGACAATTCGGGTTTTATTCGTTCCGCCCGGCTGTTTTCGAGAGGAACGACACAATAAGGAGGAACCGTCATGGATCATGTTTTGCTGCTGCCCGCCGGTGGTCTGACGATTTTCGACGCCTCTTTGGTGTCGACGAGCCTGGTGCTCGTGTTCGGACTTCTGATTCTTTTGTGCCTGATCATCACGCTGGAAGGCAAGATCTTCGACTCGATCAATGCCAAAAAGCGCGCTCAGGCTCAGGACGCCCTGCATGTGGGCAATCACCCTGCCCCGGCAGTTCCCTCTGCCCCCGCACCGGCCGCGGCGCCTGCCGCGCCTGCTGCACCTGCCGTGGAGGGCGGCATCCCCGGTGAGATCATTGCGGCGATCTCCGCTGCCGTCTACTGCACCGAGGGCGAAAATGTGACCGTGCGGGGAATCCGCCGTCTGCCGCAGCCCGGCAAATCCCGCCGCGGCGTCTGGGGCGATGCCGGCGTACTGCAGAACACCCGCCCTTTTATGTAACGGACGGTACTGGGAAGGAAGGATGATAAAATGGGCGCAATTATAACCAACCTGTCACAGATCTTTGCCAACTCCGGCTATGCGCAGATCCTCTTTGCAGAGGGCGGCTACCGTTATGCGATCATGCTGGTGATCGCCTGTGTACTGATCTATCTGGCAATCGTTCACCAGTTTGAACCTCTTTTGCTGCTGCCCATCGGCTTTGGTATGCTGATGGCCAACCTGCCGCTGGACGGCATCATCCACATGGAAATCTTCATCAACGAGACCCAGCACATCAACTGGGAATTGCTGGGTACCTCCGGCGGTCTGGCCGACTATCTGTACTTAGGCGTCAAGCTGGGCATTTATCCCCCGCTGATCTTCCTGGGCATCGGCACCATGACCGACTTTGAGCCGCTGATCGCCCGTCCCTCCAGCCTGCTTCTGGGCGCTGCCGCTCAGCTGGGCATCTTTGTTGCCTACACCGGCGCCCGTCTGCTGGGCTTCACCCCGCCGGAAGCTGCCTCCATCGGCATCATCGGCGGCGCGGACGGTCCCACCGCCATTCTGACCACCTCCATCCTGGCTCCTGCCCTGCTGGGTTCCATCGCTGTGGCGGCTTACTGCTACATGGCACTGGTTCCCGTCATCCAGCCTCCCATCATGCGGCTGCTGACCACTGAAAAGGAACGCCAGATCATCATGGAGGCTCCCCGCAAGGTCAGCCACACCGAGAAGGTCCTGTTCCCCATCATCGTCACCATCCTGGTCAGCCTGCTGCTGCCCGATGCTGCCATCCTGGTCGGCTGCCTGATGATGGGCAACCTGATGAAGGAATGCGGCGTTGTTGAGCGTATCACCAAGACCGCCGGCAACGAGCTCATGAACATCATCACCATCTTCCTGGGCTTCTCCGTCGGCTGCACCACCAACGCCGAGACCTTCCTGAACATGCGCACCGTCATGGTCATCATCCTGGGCGTCTTTGCTTTCGCCTTCGGCACCGCCGGCGGCGTCCTGCTGGGCAAGGTCATGTGCCTGGTCACCCACGGCAAGATCAACCCCCTCATCGGCTCCGCCGGTGTGTCCGCTGTTCCCATGGCCGCCCGCGTTTCCCAGAAGGTCGGCCAGGAGTACAATCCCCGCAACTACCTGCTGATGCACGCCATGGGTCCCAACGTGGCCGGCGTTATCGGCAGCGCCGTGGCCGCCGGTATCCTGATCAACATGTGCCGCGGTATGTAATTTCCTGTCTCCATCCGCTCATCCGCAGCCGGGCCTTCGGGTCCGGCTGCTTTTTGTGCATTCTGCCGCTTTTTGCTGAAAAATTTTGTCAGGGCTTGACCGGAGAATGCTTCCCGCACATAATAGAACTATGTGAAATTTTGGAGTCGGTTCTTCCGGCCTTTGCCATTGCCAACAGGAGGTAGTTTCTATGGATCATCGCGACGATCCCCGCGCCCGGCGCGCCGCATCCCGTCCCGCCAGGCAGCAGCCGTCCCCCGGTCAGAACAGCGCAAGGGCCCGGGCCCGCCGCAAGGCCCGCCGGCGTCACGCCCGCAACCGGCTGGTGGTCTGCCTGTGCGCGGTCCTTCTCTGTGCGGTGGGGGCTCTGGGCATTGTGTTCGGACTGCCCTCCCTGCGCACCGGCGACACTCTGGATGAGGCGGCGACCCAGACCGGCGCAGATGCCTCCGGTGTGGCGGAGGCAACACCCACTCCGGACCCCACCCCCGACCCTGCCGAGGAACGCATTGCCCAGGTGACTTCCCGCAACATTGCCAATGCCACCAAGGACGCCCCCGAGGTCAAGGACCCCGACACCTGGCAGCAAAATGCTGTCGCCCTGCTGGAAGGGCTGCAGGCAAACCCCGCATACAGCGATCTTGACCTGACGGTGCGGGAGGATTTCCCCTACCTGATCGCGGTCAACCGTGCCGCCTCGGTGGTGACGGTCTATGCCGCCGACGGCGAGGGCGAGGACGCCCGCTACACCAAGCCCTATATGGCTATGATCTGCAGCGGCGGCCCCGACACCCCCACCGGCGTGTTTGAAACCCCTGTCAACTATCCCTGGCGGCTGTTGTCCGGCCCCTGCTACGGCCAGTACGCCACCCGCATCTGGGACGCCTACCTCTTCCACAGCGTGCCCTACTACACCCAGCACAAGGACGACCTGGAGTATGTGGAATACAACAAGCTGGGCACCCAGGCTTCCCTGGGCTGCATCCGCCTGATGGTGGTGGATGTCAAGTGGATCTACGACAACTGTCCCATCGGCACCACGGTGGTCATCTACGACGACGAGAACGATCCCGGCCCCATGGGACGTCCCGGCACCATCTACACCGATCCCGACGACGAGAGCATGCGCGGCTGGGATCCCACCGACCCCGATCCTGCCAATCCCTGGGACGACGCCTATCTCACCGGCACCACCATCCGCAGCGAGGAGGCCTGGGCCGAGTGGGATGCCGCCCAGGACGACGCCCGCTGGAGTTACAGCCTGAATGAGACCGATCTGCAGGGCTGGAGCACCGACTACAAGACCGAGGGCACCCGCGGATAACCTTCGCCGGAGCAGACGTTGTCCGGCGTTGACCGAGCAACTCCAATGGAATATGCAAAAAAACCTCCCGGAAAGGATTCCGGGAGGTTTTTATATTGTCGTTTGCTTTCAGGCAGGCGCATCCCCAAAGGGGAGTTGTGGCTAAACCGCCGGTCCCTTGCATATACTAGGGGCAGCGGCGGGTCACTGTCCGTCCTGCGTCTGCTGGGACTGCGCTCCGTCATCGGAGGCGGCATCCTCGGCGGAGGCCTCCGCCGCCTGGGCCAGCTCCTCGGCGGTGGGGCCGGGGTAGGTGGCGATGGTGACCTTCTCGATGATGATGGTGTCCTCCTCAGTGGGGCGGAAGGTATCGTTGCCCTCCTCATCCGTCACCGTGTCCACGCAGGCCATCTTGTCCACCACATCCATGCCCTCGAACACCTGGCCGAACACCGTGTCGGTGTTGTCCAGGTAAGGCAGGCCGCCCGCCGCCGCATAGGCCGACACCTGGGACTCGGTGTAGCCGTTCTGGGTCAGCTGGGACTGCATCTCCTCGTCCACACTGTCGGGCAGGGCCGTCACAAAATAGAACTGGCTCTCCCCGCTGTTGGGGTCCCCCTTGGTGGTGGCGGCGCACAGTGCCCCGGCGTAGTGCCGCAGGGAGGAATCCGCCTCCAGCGGGATGGGGTTGTCCGAATAGATGGTGCTGCCCCCGGTCCCTGTGCCGGTGGCGTCGCCCCCCTGCACCGTGAAGCCGTACTCACTGCGCCAGATGACGGTGTTGTCATAGTAGCCGCTGCGGGCCAGACCCACAAAATTGTAGACGGCCATGGGCGCGGCATCGGTGTAGAGCACCGCCCGCACCTCCCCCAGGGAGGTGGTGAAGATGGCGATGAGGTCGCCGTCCGACGGGGCGGTGAACTGACGCTCGGTGCTTTCCACTGCGGGGCGGTCGGGCACCGGATAGCGGCTGCCCCCGCAGGAACACAGCAGCAGCGACGACAGCAAAACTGCGCACAGAGCGCAGAGATTTCGTTTTATCTTGGGTGCCAACGGGCGGCCCTCCTTTCCGCCCCGCAGGGCGCAGCCCGGAACAGCTGCCCGGGAAAAATATCTATAATATTATACCACAGCGCCGGGCAAATAGATAGCGCTTGACGGCAGTACAAAAAACAAGTAAACTAATAGCATAGTAACGGGGCAGCCCCCCGCAGAACGGAGAATCAAAACTATGTCTGACGAGCTTACCCCCGAAATGATGGAAGAAGCCAAACCCGATCTTCTGACCCTGGAGGACGAGGACGGGCAGGAATGCACCTTTGAAGTCGTGGATGCCACCGAGGTCAAGGGCACCCGCTATCTGGCGGTGGTCCCCTACGTGGAAGATCCGGCCAACCTCAACGATGATGCCGAACTCATCATCATGCGCGTGGGCACCGACGACGAAGGCGAATATATGGACATCGTCGATGACGATGAGGAACTGCTGGAAGTGGGCCACGTGTTTGAAGAGCGCCTGCGTGCCATGTTCGACATCGACGATTCCGAGCTGGAATCCTGATTTCTGACCCCTGCGCGGTTCGATTTGTTGCAGCTTTATATAATCCTACTAATCAAATTCAGGGAGCCTGGTGTCGGCCGCCGGATTGCAGACCTCCCGCCTTTGGCGGAGGAAGGGAGCGTGAAAGCGTCCGCAGGGCACCCACCTGCCATACGGTAGGTTTTGATTGGCTGCAGACGGCCGGGCGGGGGTTTGTTCGTTTTTACCAGGCAGGGCGCGCAGAAATGCAGCTCTGCCTTTTTTCTTGTCGGGGCTCCGGCATTGCGGCGCCGTGCCCCCTGCGGAACACAAAAAATCGTCCGTTCCCCTTTCTCCACGCCGGGCGGACGATGAGGAGGGAATTTTCCATGGGCAAACGCATCGCCCCGGGGGACAGGATCCCGTTTTTTCAATACGACACCCCATACAGCGCCCAGAACAGCTTCCGGGAACTTCTGAAGCAAAATGCGCCTCTTGTGCTGGTGTTCATGAGCAACTTCGGGCATCCGGTCACCCGGACCTTTGTGTCCCGGTACTCCCACACCCGCCACAAGCTGACCGACGGCGGCTTTGCCATGGTGGTGCGCTCCTACCCCGAAAAGCTGGCCGAGAACATCGGCCCCAATAGCCTGCCCTATCCCCTGCTCTGCGACGCTGAGGGCGTATTGTACGACCTGCTGGCCATTCCCAGCAAGACGGGCTTCTGGCGGACCTGCTCCCTGGAGGCATGGCGCATCCTGAAAAAGGCCCGCCGCCGGGGCTATGTCATGCCTGCCCATCAGCCCCAGCAGATGCCTTTGACCCTCATTCTCGACGCCGACGGCACCGTGCTGTTCAGCCATTACGGCTCCAGCCTCACCGACGTGCCCGAGGACTGCGGTGCCATGGAGAATCTGCTGGCCGAGCTGGATCTTCTGCCCGAGGAACCCGAGGATACGGCGGAGGATTTTGAGACCGACGGCTATGAGGACTACGGCGAGGAGGACGACGGCTACGACGAGGCCCCGGCCGAACCCGTGGACTACGACCCCGACGCCGACGACTTTGCCGACGTGCCCGACGACAGCGACGTGCGGGAGTACAACTCTCCCAAATTGTCCCACACCATGCTGCTGGGATTGCTGGATGACCCCTA
>JAHZHS010000012.1 GCA_019420135.1 Oscillospiraceae bacterium
GGCAGCGGGGGCCGACCACTTCATCCGTACCTTGCCCGGCGGCTACCAGATGGAGCTCAACGAGGACGCCTCCAACGTCAGCCAGGGCCAGAAGCAGCTTCTGACCATCGCCCGGGCCATCCTGGCCGACAACCGCATTCTGATCCTGGACGAGGCCACCAGCTCGGTGGATACCCGGACTGAGCAGCGCATCCAGAAGGCCATGGACAACCTGATGCGGGGCCGCACCAGCTTTGTCATCGCCCACCGGCTGTCCACCATCAAGGACGCCGACCTCATCCTGGTCATGCGGGACGGCGACATTGTGGAGCAGGGCACCCACGACGAGCTGCTGGCCCAGGGCGGATTCTACGCCGACCTGTACAACAGCCAGTTCGAGGACGTCACTGCCTGAGTTTCTTTCCATCCTTCCTGTTTCCCCGGACCTGCCCCCGCAGGCCCGGGGATTTTTGCGGGGATTTTTCCCGCTGGTCCGACAGCCTTTGACATCCCGGTATCCCTGCTGTATACTGGTTGCCGGGAAAGTGCGCGGCCGCATGGGGATGCAGCCGCGGCGGTGCGGGGGCCGTTTTTCCTCCGCAACAGAAGGAGGGGTCCATCATGTACAGCCATTCTATCTCTCTGCCCGCGCCCCGGCGGGAGGAGGCACGGTTTGCCGCCCTGGCCGTCAACGCCGGGTTTGCGGGTTCGTTCGGCAGCGTATACTGCTCTCATGTGTTTGCCAACGCCCAGACCGGCAACATCATCAGCCTGGCGTCCGAGATCCACAGCGGCGAATGGGCGGGCGTCTGGTCCCGCACCGCCGCCGTCGGCCTGTTTATCCTGGGTATCTATCTGTCCATCCGCCTGCCCTACCTCTGGTTCGGCGGCGACCAGCGGCGGTGGAAGCGCTGCTGCCTGCTCATCGAGGCGGCCTGCTTCCTGCTGCAGGGACTTCTGCCCTTTGAGCAGCTGTCCGCCATCTCCCCCGCCATGTACCTGTGGCCAGTGTTCTTTGCCTCGGCCTTGCAGTACAACACCTTCACGGCGCTCCACGGCGTGCCGGTGTCCACCCTGTTCACCACTAACAACCTCCGCCAGATGACGCTCCACGCCACCATCTGGCGCCAGAAATGCCGCGGCCTGACCCCCGCCTCCCAGGAGGAGGCCCATCAGGAACGCCGCATTACCCTCATCTACATTGCGGTGTTCATCGCTTTCTTCGGGGGCATTCTGGGCGGTGTCTACCTCACCTACCTCATGGAGACCCGCCTCATGTTCCTGTGCGCTGCCATCCTCTTCGTGGTGTGGATCTGGCAGCGGTGGGACGACCACCATTCCGCTGGCTGACCTCCTCTCAAACACAACAGAAAAAGGCTCCCTCTTCCCTGCCGTCCGGACGGACGCGGGAGGAGGGAGCCTTCTTTTGTTGTGGTTTCAACCAAGGAAAACGTCCAGCATCATCATGACGAGGAAGCCGGTCAATACGCTGAGGGTGCCGGTGTTGGAGTGTTCCCCCAGGCGTGCCTCGGGGATGAGTTCCTCCACCACCACATACAGCATGGCGCCGGCGGCAAAGGCCAGCAGCCAGGGCATAACAGTCACCGCCTGCCCCGCCGCCAGCACGATGAGCAGGCCGAACACCGGCTCCACCACGCCGGACAACGCGCCGCAGACAAAGGCCTTGCCGTTGCCGACGCCCTGGGCTTTGAGGGGCAGGGATACCGCCGCGCCCTCGGGGAAGTTCTGCAGGGCCATGCCCAGAGCCAGGGCCACCGCCCCGGCCAGTGCCCCCTGGGAGGGGTCCGCCGCCGCCACCGAGAAGGTCAGGCCCACGGCCATGCCCTCGGGGATATTGTGCAGCGTGACGGCCAGCACGATCATGGTGGTGCGCTTGAGTCGGGCGGGCAGGCCCTCCGGTTCGTCGCTGCCCATGTGCAGGTGGGGCATCAGCCGGTCCAGGAGCAGCAGGAAGGCTGCCCCCGCCGCAAAGCCCACAAAGACGGGCAGCCCCACCGCCAGGGCCCGGGGCGTGCCGGGGGCCGCCTGCTGTTCGGCCATCTCCATGGCCGGGATGAGCAGACTCCACACCGAGGCCGCCACCATGACGCCCGCGGCAAAGCCGAGGAAGAGCTTCTGGGTCAGCTCGCCCATCTCTTTTTTGAAGAAAAATACCATGGCGGCGCCCAGGACGGTGGCCAGGCAGGTAAAGCCTGTGCCCAGGGCCGCGTACAACAGTTCTTTTTGCAGCATGAGGTCTCCTTTTGAGTCGGTCGAAGATTCGAGGTCGGGAAAAGGGGTTGCCCCGGCAGCGCCCCGTGTCAGAACAGGGGCGCCATGGTGCGCAGCACCGCCGACAGCAGGGTGCCGAAAAAGCTGTTGCGGCACTCGTTGAGGGTGATAGCGCGGCAATGGGATTCCAGCTCGATCATGTCGGCGCGGATGTCCGCCAGGGCACGGCAGCCGTAGAGCAGGGCGCTGCACTCAAAGTGCAGGTAGAGGCTGCGGTAGTCCAGGTTGACGGTGCCCACCGCGGCAATGCGGTCGTCGCACAGCCAGGTCTTGCCGTGGAGAAAGCCCGGCGTATAGCTGAAGATGCGCACCCCCGCCTGCAGAAGGGGCGGGAAGTAGCTGCGGGTCAGCTGGTAGGTCATCTTTTTGTCCGGGATGCCGGGGGTGTAGATGCGCACATCCACTCCCCGCTTGGCCGCCAGGCAGAGGGCGGTCAGGAGTTCGTTGCTCAGGATCAGGTAGGGCGTGGTGATGAACAGGCTGTACCGCGCCTGATTGATGAGCTCCAGATAGACGTTCTGGGAGACGCTCTCCCGGTCCACGGGACTGTCCGAGAAGGGCTGGACCAGACCGTCCGCCACAAAGGGGGCGGGACGGTGGCGCTCCGGCTTGAAATGCTCGAACTCCCGGTCGGTGGGCCGGTTGGCGTTCCAGAATTCCAGGAACATGATGGTGAAGCTCCAGGCCGCATCCCCCCGCAGGCGGATGGCGGTATCCCGCCAGTGGCCGAAGCGATCCAGCTTGTTGATGTACTCGTCCGCAATATTGACCCCGCCGGAAAAGGCGATGTAGCCGTCAATGACCATGATCTTGCGGTGGTCCCGGTTGTTCATGACCAGGTTGAGTACCGGGACAAAGGGGTTGAAGGGCAGGCTGTGGATGCCCTCCTCCTCCAGTTTGCTCCAGTAACCCATGGGCAGCACACTGACGCTGCCCACGTCGTCGTAGATGACCCGGACATCCACCCCCTGGGCTGCCTTGCGCCTGAGGATCTCATGGATCTGGTCCCACATGGTGCCCAGGCCGATAATAAAGTATTCAATGAAGATGAAGTGCTCGGCGCTTTCCAGAGCGGGGAGCATATCGGCAAACATGTCGTCGCCCAGGGGATAGTACTTGACCTCGGTGTCGGAAAAGACGGGGTAACGCCCCCGGCGGCTGAGATACCGGGCCGTCAGGGCGCCCCGGGAATCGTTTTGTTTCAGGCGCTCCACCGGTTCCGGTTCCTGGGTCAGCAGCGGATGGATGCGGGCCGCCGCCCGGTCCAGCTTGCGCCGCAGCCGGAAGGCCGGGCGCTTGTTGCCCCACAGCAGATACAGAATGCCGCCCTGCACCGGCATGAGCAGGAACAGCGCCATCCAGCTGATCTTGAACTCCGGCTCGATGGAATCCACGCGGATGAGCAGCAGGCACATGATGACACTGAAGGCAATGCACAGGCCGTTGATCCAGGGGATATAATCGGTCAGGCGCAGAAACAGAAACGCCATCCACACCGCCTGGCTGAGGATCAATAGCCCCGTCAGTACCAGGCGGCTGAATACCGCACTGTAAACCCGCTTGATGATACGGTTGATCTTGCGCAAAAAGTACTCCTTTCCCCGCTGTATCCGGTATGTACCGGTACGGATTTTCCCGCCTTGGGCGGGGCCGCAAATAATATCCCTACTGTATCACTATGGGGCGAAAATTGCAAGGCGGCGTCGAAAAGCCGCCTGCTTCCCACGCGGCGAGGGGACTTTCTGCCGGGCGGAGTTTCCCCGCGGACCGGCAGTCCGCCCTCCTGCCCGGCCTTTCGCCGAGGAAGAGGTTTTTCCTTTCCCTGCGCAGGGTCCGGCGCTTGCCCGGCATGGCATCCGAACCCAAAAGCGGCCAATAAGGCGGCGGAAACGCCGAATTTGGCGCGTCTGCCAACTATTTTTCAAAAACTTTTTGAAAATTCGAATTTTATTTCTCTCGTCATCTCGTTATATTTTTTAATTTTTAGCACTCTACTTGCTAGATTGCTAATTTTTCACAGTTTATTCATACTTTATTCATAATCCGGGAGTATTCTAGAATTGTCGAAAGGGAAAAGGCCCGGAAGACAAAAAACAAACACACTTGCACATGACCGGCGCCAAAGCGCCGTTTGAAAAAGGAGATATGACTTATGGCACTTCTTATGGATCGTCGTTATAATCCGTTCCGCGATTTCGAGGACATCAACCGCGCATTCTTTGGTGACAACTCCCTGGCCGAGTTCAAGACCGATATCCGCGACATGGGCGACGGCTTCCAGCTGGAGGCTGATCTGCCCGGCTTCAAGAAGGAGGACATCAAGCTGTCTGTGAACGGCGGCACCCTGACCATCAAGGCGGAGCGTCACAGCGACTTTGAGGATCAGGACAAGAAGTCCGGCTATCTGCGCTGCGAGCGCAGCTACGGTTCCTACAGCCGCAGCTTTGATGTGACCGGCGTGGATGTCAGCCAGATTTCCGCCTCCTACACCGACGGTGTGCTGCGCATCCGTCTGCCCAAGCAGGCGCCGAAACAGCCCGATGACCGCACTATCGTGATCGAGTAATCGGTCCGTGATGTGCCGGAAACGGTAGCAAAACATTTAGTGGAGGAAACTCCGCATCCCATACCGGGGAAGGCCCGGGTGCTCACATGGGCACCCGGGCCTTCCCCTTTCTGTTTCCAGCCGGACGGCTTGTATCATCCCGGAAATTCCGCCTTACTCGGCGTCGGAGCGGGCGGCGCGGACCTCCGCCTCGAACTCATCGTACTCCCGGATATATTCACTCTCGTCGTAGTGCTCACTGGCAAGGCAGAGCAGCACCGAATCGGGGCTGAAATCGTACATTTCCTTCCACGCCATGCGGGGAATGTAGACGCCGGTGCGGGGACGGTTGAGGCAGAACACCACCTCATTGCCCAGGCCGTCCATCACCTTGACCTTACTCTTGCCCGCCACGTTCACCAGCACAAACTCGCTGCGGCGGTTGGCATGGCGGCCCCGGATGATATCCGGGTCGGAGCCGTAGATATAAAAGACCCGCTGGATGGCAAAAGGAACGTCTTTCTCCCCCTCCACAACGACCAGGTTGCCCCGCTCGTCCCCGTGTTCGGCAAACTCGATAAAGCAGGCGCTGTTGGTCATGTCCATGGCGTGCTTCTCCTTTCTTTCCTGCGGGCGGTCAGACGCAGCCCGGGCGGTAGGCATTGATGGTGCGGATGACCGTCTCCTGTTCCTCCACCGTCATGCCGTTGTACATGGGCAGGCTCAGCACCTCGTCGGCGTAGCGCTCGGCGATGGGGAAGTCTCCCTTATGGTAGCCCAGGTTGGCGTAGGCCTCGCTGAGATGGGGCGGGATGGGATAGTGGATGATGGTGCCGATGCCGTTTTTGTCCAGCCAGGCTGCCAGCTCATCCCGGAAACCGGGCAGATGCACCACATACTGATGCCAGGAGCTGTCCGCTCCCGGACGCACCCGGGGCTTGATGAGGCCGGGCAGATTGAGTTCGGCGTCGTAGCGGGCGGCAATGCGGCAGCGTTCCGCGTTGAAGTCCTGGAGGTATTTCAGTTTGACCCGCAAAAGGCCCGCCTGCAGTTCATCCAGGCGGCTGTTGGCGCCCACCACTTTATTCTGATAGCGGCGGTCGCTGCCGTAATTGCGGAACACCCGGCAGCGGGCGGCGATGTCGTCGTCGTTGGTGGTGATGCAGCCCGCGTCCCCGAAGGCGCCGCAGCCCTTGGTGGGGTAGAAGCTGAAGCAGCCGATGTCCCCGATGGAACCGGTGACCTGACCTTTCCAGCGGTTGCCGTGGCTCTGGGCGCAGTCCTCCACCACCTTCAGATTGTGGCGGCGGGCAATGTCCATGATCTTGTCCATGTCGCAGCTCTGGCCGTAGAGATGCACCGCCAAAATGGCCTTGGTGCGGGGGGTGACGGCCGCCTCGATCTTGTCGGCGTCGATGTTGTCGTACTGATCCGGCTCCACAAAGACCGGCGTGACTCCGTTGATGGTGATGCCCATAACGCAGGCAATGTAGGCGTTGGCGCTGACGATGACCTCGTCCCCCGCCCCGATGTTCAAAAGGCGGAAAGCGATCCACAGGGCGTCCAGCCCCGAGGCCAGGCCCACACAGTGTCTGGCGCCCACCATGGCGGCCCACTCTTTTTCAAAGGCCTCCACCTCCCGGCCCAGGATGTACCATCCGCTGCGAAGCACTTCGATGGCTTTCGCCTCATATTCGGCCGCGTGCAGGCTGTACTGCCGCCCCAGGTCGTTGGGCATGATCCGCATGGTTCTGCCTCCCTCAATCTTGTAGGTATTCCGGGGATTCTCCCGGGTGTATCCATGTATTATTTTATTATAGCATATCCGCCCCGGGATGGAAAGCGGGCGGGCAGAGGGGCAAAAAATCCCCGGCCGGAGCGTTTCCCGGCCGGGGACTTTGTTTTGCCGTAAATGCCCGCTTACAGGGCGCAGGGGGTAAAGCCGTCCTTGCCCAGCACCAGGACCTTGTCATAGCCCAGGGCCTTGAGGTCGGCGGCCGCCTGCTCATAGCCGGCGGTGAGGGTCTCGGCGGAGTGGGAGTCGGCGGTGATGACCACATTGCCGCTCAGGGCCAGCCATTCCTTGAGAATGTCGTTGGAGGGGAAGAAATCCTGTCGGAAGCCCCGGTGCACCGTGCTGGTGTTGACCTCCAGCACGCAGCGGTTGCGGGCCGCAGCAGCCAACGCCGCCGAGGCCGCCGCCTTGTAGCGGGGGGCGTTCTCGTCAAAGAACTTGCCGTCTCCGTTGATCTTCTTGATGAGGTCGAAGTGGCCCAGAATGGTGGGATGCTTTTCCGCCACTTTTGCCACATTGGCAAAGTAGGCCTCCACCACCGCCAGTCCGTCGCCGTCAAAGTCGTCGCGGATGCAGGCGGCCAGGTCGGACTCGCGCCCGTCGATCTCGTAGTATTTGCCGGTCTTGGGACCCTGGACATAGTGGGTGGACCCGATCCAGTAATCGTATTTCGACGGATCATCGTCGGAATACAGATCCCATTCCAGGCCGTAGAGAATATCCATCTTGCCCTGGTACTGCTTTTTCAGCCGGGCGGCCTCGCCCTTGTACTGGGCGGTGCGGGCCGGGCTCATGCAGTATTCCAGATCGCACGGGGTGTGGCTGTGGCCCGAAAAGCCCAGCGTCCTGAGCCCGGCACGCCAGGCGGTGACCGCCAGTTCTTCCATCGTGTTCTTGCCGTCACAAAGCTTGGTGTGAACATGTACCGAGCTGAGCATGTATTCGCCTGCCATTACTGCATCCTCTCCTGCTTTACTTTATGGTCGATCACATGACGCTTTTCCAGTTCTTTGGTGATATCCTCCACCGAGATGCCCAGTTCGATCATAAGCACCATCACATGGTAGGCCAGGTCGCTGATCTCAAAGATGGTCTCTTCCTTGTCCTTTTTCGCCCCGGCAATGATGACCTCGGTGCTCTCCTCGCCCACCTTTTTCAGGATCTTCTCGATGCCCTTGTCAAACAGGTAGGAGGTGTAGCTGCCCTCCTTGGGGTCGGTCTTGCGGCCCTCGATGAGCTCATACAGTCCCTGCCAGGTGAACTGCTTCAGCTCCTCCGACACGTAGACCGGGTTGAAGAAGCAGCTCTCAGCGCCGGTGTGGCAGGCGGGGCCCGCCTTGACCACGTCCACCACCAAGGCGTCCTTGTCGCAGTCGGCGGTGATGGACACCACCCGCTGCACATTGCCCGAGGTCTCCCCCTTGCGCCAGATCTCCTGGCGGCTGCGGCTGTAAAAGACGGTGCGGCCTTCCGCAATGGTGAGGGCCAAGGTCTCGGCATTCATGTAGGCCAGGGTCAGGACCTCGCGGGAATAATGGTCCTGAACAATGACGGGGATCAGCCCGTTGGCGTCAAACTTGAGGGTCTTCTCGGTGTCAGGATATTGCATAGTATTCGCTCCAGTCATGTGATACATATAGTTTACCTTGCCTTGCGATATTTTGCAAGGCATAAAAGCGGCGCGGCTGCCGCAGGGTCACAGGCGCATTTCCACGCCGTTTTGCCGCAGGTATTGTTTCAGTTCCCGGATGTCTACCTGCCGGGTGTGGAAGATGCTGGCCGCCAGGCCCGCGTCCACGGCGGGATGCTCCAAAAACAGCGTCTTGAAGTCCTCCATGCAGCCCGCGCCGCCCGAGGCGATGATGGGCACGGCGCAGCGCTTGGCCACCGCGTCCAGCAGTTCCAGGTCAAAGCCGTTCTTGACGCCGTCGGTGTCGATGGAGTTGACCACCAGCTCCCCGGCGCCGTTCTTGACGCCCCGCTCCAGCCAGTCCAGGGCGTCGATGCCGGTGTTTTCCCGGCCGCCCTTGGCGAAGAGCATGAACTTGCCGTCCACCCGCTTGATGTCCGCCGACAGCACCACGCACTGGTCGCCGTATTTCTGGGCGGCCGCCGGGATGATGTCGGGGTTGGCGATGGCCCCCGAGTTGACGCTGACCTTGTCGGCGCCGCACTTGAGCACCCGGTCAAAGTCCTCCAGGGTGCGGATGCCGCCGCCCACCGTCAGGGGAATGAAAATCTCCGACGCCACCCGGCGCAGAATATCGGTGAAGAGGGTGCGGCCCTCCACGCTGGCGGTGATGTCGTAAAAGACCAGCTCGTCGGCCCCCGACTGGTTGTACCAGCGGGCCATCTCCACGGGGTCCGCCATATCTTTCAGCCCTTCAAAATTGACGCCCTTGACCACGCGGCCGTCCTTGACGTCCAGGCAGGGAATGATGCGTTTGGTAATCATGCAAAAGCCCTCCTTCTCTCAGCCGAAGCGGCGCACGGCCTCGGCCAGGTCGATGGCGCCGGTATAGACCGATTTGCCCAAAATGGCGGCGTGGCAGCCCATGGCCTGCAGGGTGTCCAGCTCCTCCATCTTTGCGATGCCGCCGGAGGCGGTGATCTCCAGCCCGGGGATGGTCAGCAGCTCCCGGTAGAGGTCCATATTGGTCCCCTGCATGGTGCCGTCCCGGGAGATATCGGTGGCGATGACCGCCCTGACCCCCGCTTCGGCCAGACGGCGGCAGAAGGCCACCCCCGGCTCGGGGGTGACTTCCTTCCAGCCCGCCACGGCCACCAGGCCGTCCTTCATGTCCACGCCCACGGCAATTTTGTCGCCGTACTTTTGGGCCATGCGGGCGGTGAAGTCGAAGTCCCGCACCGCCACCGTGCCCAGGATGCACCGGGAGACTCCCAGGTCCAGGTAGCGGCGGATGCGCTCCTCATCCCGAATGCCGCCGCCCACCTCGATGTAGAGGTCGCTCTCGGCGGCGATGCGGGCGATGGCGGGCAGGTTGGCGGTGGTGTCGTCCTTGGCGCCGTCCAGGTCCACCACATGGAGGTACTTCGCCCCCGCGGCGGCAAAGGCCCGGGCCTGGTCGGCCGGGTCGGGATTGTAGACGGTCATCTGGTCGTAGTCGCCCTGATAGAGGCGCACGGCCTGACCGCCCCGCAGATCAATGGCAGGAAACAGTTTCATGCTTTGCCCCTCCTCACAGCTCGGCGAAGGCCCGCAGCAGGCGCAGGCCGGTGTCGCCGGATTTTTCGGGGTGGAACTGGGTGCCGTAGACATGGCCGCTGCGCACGGCGCCGGTCACCGGGATGCTGTACTCGCTGGTGACCAGGGTGCTGGCGGCGCAGTCCTTGGCATAGTAGCTGTGGACGTAGTAGACGTACTCCCCGTTTTTCACGTAGCGGAAGAGGGGGTCGTCCTCCCGGCCGGGCACGATGTCCATGGCGTTCCAGCCGATGTGAGGCACCTTGAGGGTGGGGTCGGCCAGGTCATCGGCCAGGGGGCAGACCTTGCCCGGCACCAGCCCCAGGCCGGCGTGATGGCCGTACTCGTAGCTTTCCTCAAAGAGAAGCTGCATGCCCAGGCAGATGCCCAAAAGGGGCTTTCTGGCAGCCTCCTCCTTGATGACGGGCACCAGGCCGGTGTCGGTGAGTTTCTGCATGGCGTCGCCGAAGGCTCCCACCCCCGGCAGAATGATGCGGGAGGCAGCCCGCAGCCGGTCGGCATCCCGGGTGACCTCGGTCTCCAGACCCAGGCTCTTCAGGCTGGAGGCCAGGCTGAACAGGTTGCCTACCCCGTAATCCACAATGGCGATCATCTTGGTTCCCCCTCTATGAAAAAATCAGTGCAGGATGTTGTCCAGTTCCTGGAAAAAGCGTTCCATCTGTTCCGGCGTGCCGATGGTGATGCGCAGCCAGCTGTCAATGCGCGGGGCGGAAAAATACCGGATGAGCACCCCACGCTCCCGCAAGGCCTCAAAGATTTCTTTGGCCGGCTTGGCGGAAGGCCTGGCAAAGAGGAAATTGGTGGCCGAATCCAGCACAGTAAAGCCCCTCCGGCGCAAAGCGTCGGTGGTCTGCTGCCGGGTGCGGCAGATCTTTGCCACTGTCTCCCGGAAATAGGCCTCGTCCCTCATGGCGGCGGCGCCGGCGGCCTGGTTCAGCGAGCTGATGTTGTAGGGGCTGTAACTGAACTTGATTCGGTTCATGTCCGCGATGAGAGCGGGCTGTGCCGCGCAGAAGCCCAGCCGGGCCCCTGCCAGACTGCGGGACTTGGAGAAGGTGCGCACCACAACGAGGTTGTCGTATTTGGGCACCAGGGGCAGGCAGGAGGCGCCCTCCCCCGCAAAGTCCACGTAGGCCTCGTCCACGATCACAATGTGGTCGGGATTGCGGCGGATGACCTCCTCAATCTCGGCCACCGGGGCCAGCAGGCTGGTGGGGGCGTTGGGGTTGGCGATGACGATGGTCTCCCCCAGCCCGTAGTAGGCGGACAGGTCCAGGGTGAAGTCCTCCCGCACCGGCAGGATGTGGGCGGGCACCCCCATGAGCTGGCAGAGCACCGGGTAAAAGCTGTAAGTAATATCCGCAAAGGCCAGGGGCATCTGTCCGTCACAGAAGGCCCGGATGGCCAGCAGCAGGTTTTCGTCGCTGCCGTTGCCGCACAGGATGTGATCGGCGGGCAGGCCCACCTGTCCGGCAATGGCGCTGCACAGGTCGGCCTCGGTCAGGTCGCAGTAGAGGCGCAGCCCGGATACCGCTCCCGCCACCGCATCGGCCACCGCCGGGGAGGGCGGATAGGGGTTTTCGTTGGCGTTGAGCTTGACCAGATCGGGCATCTTGCGCTGCTCGCCGGGGGTGTAGGGCTCCAGCGCCGCCAGGGTAGGAGTAAAATAACGGCTCATGGCAGATTGCCTTCTTCCTGATTCAGAATTTTGGGTTGGATTCAGCCCTTGAGGCCCCGGGCCTGGCGGTCCATGTCCTCCACCACAATATCGAAGATCTCTCCCAGGGAGGCGCAGTATTCCAGCACCAGCCAGGGCTCGTTGGTATGGTAGTGCAGCTTGATGAGGTCCTCATCCCCCACCACCAGCAGGCAGTCGCCCTTGAAGCGGCTCATGATCTGGTCGTGGATCTCATCCTCATCCAGGTCGTGGCCTTCGATGAGCAGCTGGGTGTCGTAGCGGTACTCCATATCACTTGTCCTCCTCAAAGCGGATGGTCACGCTCTTGGCGTGGGCGTGCAGACCCTCGTGCTCGGCAAAGTCGGCGATGCGGCCCTGCACCTTGCCCAGAGCGTCCCGGGTGTAGTAGATGAAGCTGGACTTCTTGACAAAGTCGTCCACGCTCAGGGGACTGGAAAACCGGGCCGTGCCGCTGGTGGGCAGGGTGTGGTTGGGCCCTGCGAAGTAGTCGCCCAGGGCTTCCGGCACGTTGCGGCCCATGAAGATGCTGCCCGCGTTCTTGATGCGGCCCAGCACGGCAAAGGGATCGTCCAGGCAGATCTCCAGGTGCTCCGGGGCAATGATGTTGGCCGCGTCGATGGCGCGGTCCAGGTCGGCGGCCACCACGATCTTGCCGTTGGTGTCCACGCTGGCCCGGGCAATGTCGGCCCGGGGCAGCTGGGGGATCTGCACTTCCAGCTCCGCCTGCACCGCCTTGGCCAGCTCCATGCTGTCGGTGACGAGGACCGGGCTGGCCAGCTTGTCATGCTCGGCCTGGCTGAGCAGGTCGGCGGCCACCCAGGCGGGGTTGCTCTTGCCGTCGGCCAGGACCAGGATCTCGGACGGCCCGGCGATCATGTCGATGCCCACCTTGCCGAAGACCTTGCGCTTGGCGGTGGCCACATAGATGTTGCCGGGGCCGACGATCTTGTCCACGGCGGGGATGCTCTCGGTGCCGTAGGCCAGGGCGGCCACGGCCTGGGCGCCGCCGGTCTTGAAGATCTTGTCAATGCCCGCTGTCACCGCCGCGGCCAGAATGGCGGGGTTGACCTTGCCGTCCTTGCCCGCCGGGGTGGTCATGACGATCTCGGACACGCCCGCCACCTTGGCGGGGATGACGTCCATGAGCACGGTGGAGGGGTAGGCCGCCGTGCCGCCGGGCACATAGACGCCCGCTTTCTCAATGGGGGTGTACTTCTGGCCCAGGGTGATGCCGGGGCCCCGCTCCAGCATGAAGTCCTTGTGCACCTGCTGGCGGTGGAAGGCCCGGATGTTTTCGGCAGCCATCTCCAGGGTTTTGAGGAAGTCCGGCTCCATGGCGGCAAAGGCCTCGTCGATCTCCTGCTGGCTCACCCGCAGGTCGTCAATCTTCGCATGGTCGAACTTGAGGGCGTAGTCCTTCAGGGCGGCGTCGCCACGGGCGCGGACGTCGGCGATGATGGCGTCCACGGTGGCTTCCACGTCGGCCTCGGCCCGGATGTCCCGGTTGAGGATCTCCTCCGGTTTGAGGGCATCAAATTCAAAAATACGGATCATTGTTCCAGTGCCTCCTTCATGCTGCCCAGCAGAGCGTCGATGGCCGCCCGCTTGAACTGATAGCTCGCCTTGTTGGCGATGAACCGCGCCGAGATGGGCATGAACTCCTCCAGCACGGCAAGATCATTTTGTTTCAGGGTGGTGCCGGTCTCCACGATATCCACAATGACGTCGGACAGGCCCAGGATGGGGGCCAGCTCGATGGAGCCGTTGAGCTTGATGATGTCGATGTCCCGGCCGGTCTGCTCGTAGTGGGCCCGGGCGATGTTGACAAACTTGGTGGCCACCCGCAGGGCCCGGCTCTCGTCGTCGGTGAAGTTCTTGGGTCCCGCCACGCACATGCGGCAGCGGCCCATGCCGGTGTCCATGAGCTCATAGACATCGGCGCCGCTCTCGGCCAGGATGTCCTTGCCCACAATGCCCACATCCGCCGCGCCGTGCTCCACGTAGATGGCAACGTCGCTGGGCTTGACCAGGAAGTACCGCACCCGGGCGTCGGGGTTTTCGATGACCAGCTTGCGGGTGTCGTTGTAGTCCCCCGCGCCGTAGCCCGCCCCGGCCAGCAGGGCGTAGGCCTTGTCGCCCAGGCGGCCCTTGGGCAGGGCGATGTTCAGCCAACGGTTGCCGTCGGTCTCCCCCTCCCGCACGGGAGGCAGGGGGGCTTCCAGCCGTTCCAGCTCGTCCAGGTAGAGGGCAAAGCCCAGGGCACAGGCCCCCGGGGTGAAGCGGCGAATGAGCAGGTCGTACTGGCCGCCCTTGAGCACCGCCCGGGGAATGCCGGACAGATACCCGCTGAAGACCAGACCGTTGTAGTATTCCATGTCGCCCGCCAGGCTCAAGTCCAGCCGGGCGCCCCGGGCGGCCTCCCCCAGGTCGTTCTGGAGGGCGGTGAGCTCATCCAGGGCTTCCCGCTGACCGGGGTAGCGGCAGCAGCTGCGGGCGGCGGCCAGGGTCTGGGTAAGGGGGCCGTTGAGGGTCAGCAGCTCGGCAAGAGCGTCGATGCCCTCCTCCGGCAGCCCGGCCTTTTGGGCGGCTTGTCGCAGGCCGTGGGGGTTTTTCTCCTGCAACAGGGCCAGCAGGGCAGGACGGTCGGCCTTGGCCGCGCCGATGCCGTCCAGAAGGGCCGTCACAAAGCCCATGTGCCCCAGCTCCATGACGCCGGGGGCGCCTAGGGCTGCCAGGCTCTGGGCTGCCAGGCGGACCACCTCCGCCTGTTCCGCCGACCCCACCGCGCCCAGGCATTCCAGACCCATCTGGCTGATCTCGGTGAAGGTGTGGCTCTCCCGGCTGGGACGGCAGACCTGCTCGGTGTAATAGTACTTTTTGCAGGTACCCGGCGCGGGCTGGGCATTTTTGGCGATGGACAGCGTCACGTCCGGCTTGATGGCCCGCAGCTTGCCGTCCAGGTCGGTGAAGGTCACCACCTGGGCGTCGGGCAGAAAGCTCTCGTACTGCTGGTAGAGGGCGTACTCCTCAAAGCGGGCCATGCGGTATTTGCGGTAGCCCGCCTGTTCGTACAGCACCCGCAGCTGCAATGTGCTGCGCTCCGCCGGGCGAAACGCGGTCAGATCCAGTTCCATAATTCTTCCCCTCTCTTGTTTCATCGCACACCGCCGGGCCGCACATGCCCGGTTTGCGGCGGCAGAAATAAAAAATCAGGCGCGCTTTGCACCGGTTTGGTACAAAGCTGCGCCTGTTTGCATGCATCTTATCCCTGGCAGCCAAGGTCGTCCCAATCCGCGAAATCCTCCGGCACAGCAATCTGCGTCGGATCTACCTTGCCGTCCACCATGGGCGGCTTCTGGGTGTGGCTTTCCACCGGATTTGCATTGGGACCGCCGTCCTGGGGCCGGACCGGCCGATAGGTCACCGGCCGGGCGGCGGGCTGCTCCTGCTCGGGAGCCGGTTGGGCCGGAGCAGGCGTCTCCGCCGGTTGGACGGGCGCGGGCTGCGGGGCGTCCGGCGTCTGGACCGGAACCTCGGTATCATCGCAGGCAGGCGCGGTTTTCGGGGCCTCGGCGGCTTTGGTGTCAGCCTCCGGGCCCTTGGTATGTTCGTGCTCCTGCTCGCGGCTGCGCAGCCACAGCAGTGCTGCGCCCGCGGCTGCCGCCAGAACGACGGCTGTCAGCAAGTGGTGTTTCCGGGCCATGCCTGTTCCTCCTTTTTCAAGACTTCCATAAGTGCCCTCTGCGGGGCCTTATGTCGGTTATTATACCACGCCGCTTTAGCGCGTGCAAGTGTGTCCGGGCAAAAAACAGGAGTTCCTTCCCGATGCAAAAGAATCCGAGATGCCGTGGCAGGCAGGTCCTGCGGGGCCCTACAAAAAACCGGGAGGCCCCTGTGGGAGCCTCCCGGTATTCTGATTCTCAAAAAACAGTCTGTGCGGTCAGCAGATCAGTACACCTTTTTGACGGGGACGGTCCAGCCCTTGGTGTCGGGCAGCTTGCCCCACTGGATACCGGTGAGGGTATCGTACAGCTTCTGGGTCAGGGTGCCGATCTTGCCGTCGCCGATGAGGGCCTGCTCGCCCTTCCAGTCCAGCTCCTTGACGGGGCTGACCACGGCGGCGGTGCCGGTGCCGAAGACTTCCTCCAGCTTGCCGTCACGGGCAGCCTGCATGACGTCGGCGATGGCCAGCTTGCCCTCGACGACCTCATAGCCCCAGTCACGCAGCAGCTCGATGATGCTGCGGCGGGTGACGCCGGGCAGGACGGTGCCGGTGCAGGCGGCGGTGTAGATCTTGCCGTCGATCTTGAACATGATGAAGCCGGTCAGGCCCGGGGCGGCACGGATGTATTCATCTTCGACGTAGATGCGGACAGGGTCGAGGCCCTCGGCATAGTAGGCGCCGGAGGGAGAGCAGATGATGCAGAAGATGTAATGCTTGGAAGCATGCACACCCAGGCCCACATCATTGGCAAAGCAGAAGGGGCGGATGTACAGCGAAGCGCCGTCGGAGTAGGGAACCCAGTCGCGGTCCACGTCCACCAGGGCCTCCACAGCCTGGACGAAATCGTCTGCCGGGATCTTGGGGATGCACAGACGGTCGGCGGAATCCTGGAAGCGGGTGGCGTTGCAGTCGGGGCGGAACAGCTGAATGGTGCCCTCGGCAGTGCGGTAGGCCTTCATGCCCTCAAAAATTTCCTGGGCGTAATGGAACACCACCGTGGCGGGATCCAGGGGCAGCGGCGCATAGGGTACGATGCGCGGGTCATGCCAGCCTTCGCCCTCGGTGTAGTCCATGAGGAACATATGGTCGGTGAAAATCTTGCCGAACCCCAGATGATTCTCATCGGCGGGTTTGGCTTTGGGGGTGGCGGTACGGGTGACCTTGATATCCAACATTCTCATTCTCTCCTTTGTCCGGCGGGCGGTGCCGCAAAACGCACACAAACGGCAGGCAGCGGCCGGCAGGGATCTGCAGGGCCGGAGCGGTGCCGTTTTCCCGCCCGAAAGCGGGTGCGGCAGGGTTCGTCGGGTTTGTTTGTAAGTGTCACATCTGGTCTTTGACAAAGCGGCACGGCCTGGACCGGAAACACACCCCCGTGTGCCGGCCCGCCGCGCTCCCGATCCCCCCGTTTTGCCCGGGACCTGTCCGATGCGGCTCTTACCAGACATTATAGCGCCGCACTTTTGCAAATACAAGTGTACTTTGACAATTCCGCGTCCTAAAGTGCAGATTTTCACGGAATTTTGACGTATTTATAAGGTACGTGGTATAATACCCGCAGATTTTCCCGGCAGGACGGCACTTGTTCCCTGTCCGCCCCGCCGGTTTTTGCACAAGGAGGCTTTTGCCATGCCATTGGTTGCGCTGCTTGCCACTGCCGCGCTCTGTCTGGGAGGGGCCCTGTTTCCCTGCCGTCTCCATCACCGGCGCCCCGTCCGCCGGGATCTGCTCCCTGCGGGGGCGGTATTTGCCGGAGTATGGGTGTGGGCCTTTCTGTTTTTCGGCAAGCCGGGACTGTTTGTGGATTTCGGACTGTTCCGGCTGTGTGCCCTGTGTGCTGCGGCGGCCTGGGTTTCCGCCTGCGTCTGCGGGTTCCGGCTGCTGAAAGGCGGCAGCGGCCGCCGTCTGCCTGCCGCCGCCCTGCTGGTGTTCACGGCGCTGGGCTTTGAGATCTTTTTCGGCAACGTCAACTACTTTGTCACCCACGATTATGTCCCTGTCCAGCTGTTTGACTATCTGGACGGGGAGGTCACCCGGGGAGAAAACGGCGAGGTCATCCTCTCGGGGGACAGCACCACACTGCACTTTTCCGGCATAAATCAGCCGGTCTACAACCTCCAGCTGGAGGGCCTTGTCTATACCGGCAGTACCGAGTACGCCGACCGTCAGGACCCGCTGTTCACCCTGTCGGTGGCGGCATCGGACGAGGCCAACGCCGGGGAGCTGGCAGGGGGCAGCTGGGATGTTGCCTGGCAGCAGCCCCGCAGCTGGTCCCGCGTGCTGGATTATTCCGGGGCCATCGGCTCCCTGACGCTGACCGCAGCCCCCTACGACGGGGAATATATCTGGTATTCCCTGGACTACACCCTCACCGGAATTGCAGCCAACGCGCCCCAGCCCTTCCGCTTTTCGCTGCTGCGCTTTGCCACGGCGGCGCTGATCCTGCTGGCTGCATGGGCGCTGCGCCCGTCGGGGACGCTGTGGAACAGCCGCTACTTTGAGGCTCCCAGTCGGTTCCGCCCCTGCGCGGCAGGGCTCATCCTCCTGTTCAGTCTGGCCGCCTGCCTGGTTCCCTTTGCCGATCCGGTCAACTCCGGCATCGCCACCTCTTCCTATAATGTAAACAACTGGGATGGGGTCAGCAACGTCTACTTCACCAAGCACATCAACGACTGGCAGAAGGATGCCGCCAGCCAGCTGGGTTCCCTGGCCCACTCCCTGCTGAACGGCCGGCTGGACCTGGAGCTGGATCCTCCCGAACCCCTTGTCGCCATGGACAACCCTTACGACACCGCCGCCCGGGCTTCCCAGGCCCCAGATGCCCTGTGGGATGTGGCCTACTACAACGGACGGTACTACGTCTACTTCGGCGTGGTGCCCTGCCTTTTGTTCCAGCTGCCCTTTGAGGCCGTCACCGGCACACAGGATCTGCCCCCCTGCATCGGCATGATTGTCATGTCCATCGCGGCAGTCTTTGCGGCTTTCGGGCTGGTGAAGCAGGCGGCCCGGCGATGGTTCCCCCGCATTTCCGCCGCCGCCTATCTCATTGCCGCCTCCGCCGTAGCGGGCTGCGGCCAGCTGTACTATCTGCTTTTGCGGCCGTCGGTCTACGAGTACGTGATTCTGTGCGGAGCCTCCTTCGTGATGCTGGCCCTGTGGCAGTGGATGGCCGCTGCCAACACCCCGGAGGAGCACCGCGGCGCCCGCCTGGCCCATCTGGCGGCGGGCAGCCTGTGCATGGCGCTGGTGGCGGGGTGCCGTCCCCAGATGGAGATCTTCGCCTTCCTGGCGCTGCCCATCTTCTGGAAGCAGTACGTCACCGGGCGGCGCCTCTTCACCCGCAAGGGAGCGGCGGAGTTCGGACTGTTTGCCCTGCCCTTCGTGATCGTGGCCGCCGGGCTGATGGCTTACAACTACGCCCGCTTCGGCTCCCCCTTCGACTTCGGGGCCAACTACAACCTCACCTCCAACGACATGACCAAGCGTGGGCTGAGCCTGGGCCGTGTGGCCCCGGCGCTGCACTATTACCTGTTTGCCGTGCCGATTCTGAAAGCCATTTTCCCCTACGTCAGCGAGCTCCGGGTCTCCACCAACTACATCGGGCAGACCACCTCGGAGCTGCTGTATGGCGGCATTGTGACCACCACTCCCTTTTTGTGGGTGTTTGCCCTGCTGCCGGCTTTGCGCCGGCGGCTGGCCGGGCTCCGGCTGCGGGGCATCCTGGGCTGGTGTCTGTTCTCCACCGCAGCCCTGTGCGCCCTGGACGCCATGATGGCGGGCATTCTTTACCGCTATCTCATGGACTTTGCCCTGCCGCTGACCTTTGCCGCCGCCCTGTGCTGGCTGGCCATGGAGCAGGTGCTGGACGATCACAGCGCCGAATCCGGGGCTCTGCGCCTGCGGGGCGGGTTCCGGGTCGCCATGCCTGTGGCTGTGGCCGCGGGGATGGTCTTTGGATTCTGCGTATTGTTTGCCGCTGAACCCTGGCTGTACAGCCAGAGTCCGGCCTTGTACCAGACGGTGAGCCGCCTGGTACAGTTCTGGCTGTGATGCAGCCGGATGCCCGAAGAAAGGGGTTTTGCGCGCTATGTTGTTTGCTGCCGCATTGGGATTGACTGCTCTGGTCTGTCTGTTCTTTGCCGCGGTACCTGCCCGGGTCTTCCGGCGCGGGTTTGCCCGCCGGGATCTTTTTCCGGCCCTGGGCGTGTTTGCCGCAGTCTGGCTGTGGGGCTTTTTGTTCTTTTCCAAACCCGGCCTGACGGTGGGGTTTGACTGGTTCCGCCTCATCATCTTCTGCGGGGCGGCGGGCTGGCTGTCCGCCTGCGTCTGCGGATTCCGGCTGCTGCCTCTCGTGCGGGGACGGCTGCACCGCCCCGCCGTGCTGGCCGTGCTGCTGCTGGCTGCCCTGGGCGGAGAGCTCTTTGTGGGCAACGTCAATTACTTTTCCACCCACGGCTATGCGCCCTTCCAGCTGTTCGACTATCTGGTGCCGGACGATGGTCAGATCCTCACGGCGGAGGGCATCCTGATTGAGCCGGACAACCCCACCCTGCATTTTTCCGGCATGAATCAGCCCATCTACAACCTGCAGATCGACAGCGTCCGTTACACCAACACCGAGGGGGATTATGCCAACCCCGATCCTTGCCTGCAGTTCTACGTTTCCGCCGCCGACTCGGCCAACGTCTCTGAGCTCACCGGCGGGCACTGGTGGTATGCTCCCGATGCGCCGCGCTCCCGCTGGCTGACCCTGGACTTTTCGGGCAGCATCTCCTCCCTGTCGCTGGAATGCTACAACTTCAGCCAGGATGAATGGGCCAACTTTCTGTGGACCCTTCAGGGAATCACTGCCAACACGCCGCGGCCGCTGGATTTTTCTTTTGTCCGGTTCGCCGTGCTGTTCGCCCTGCTCTGCGCCGGATGGGCGCTGCGGCCTTCCGGCCGCCTGTGGCAGGTCCGGTACTTTGATGTGCAAAAGCGCCTGCGCCCCTGTGTAGCGGGGCTCCTTCTGTTGTTCAGCCTGATTGCCTGCGTATGTCCCTTTGCCATTCCGCGGTTCTCCGGCATCGCCACCCAGCAGTACAACGCCATGTACTGGGACGGCAGTACGGCACTCCATTTTGCCAGTCCGGACGGCGCCCTGGGGGATCAGCCAGGCATGCTGGCCCACGCGCTACTCAACGGTCAGCTGGATCTGATGGTGGAGCCCTCCCCCTCCCTTCTCGCCATGGACAACCCCTATGACCACGACGCGCGCCTGGCCCAGGCCCCCGACGCCATGTGGGATGTGGCCTTCTACAACGGCCGGTATTACGTCTATTTCGGTGTGGTGCCCACCCTGCTGTTCCAGCTTCCCTTTGAGCTCCTGACCGGCAGGGAGAATCTGCCGCCCACCTTCGGCGCGATCATCATGTCGGTGGCCATGATCTTTGCCTGTTTCGGCCTTGTGAAGCAGGCGGCCAGACGATGGTTCCCCCAGATGTCCGCCGCCGCCTATCTGCTGGCCTGCTCGGTGCTTGCCTCCTGCGCCCAGTTCCACTATCTGCTGCTGCGCTGCCTGGTATACGAGTATGTCATTGTGGTGGGCGCCGCCTTCGTCATGCTGGCGCTGTGGCAGTGGATGGCCGCCTTCAACACTCCGGAAGACCACCGCGGACGCCTGATCGCCCATCTCATGCTGGGCAGCCTGTGTATGGCGCTGGTGGCCGGATGCCGCCCCCAGATGGAACTCTTTGCCTTTTTGGCCCTGCCCATCTTCTGGCGGCGTTACATCACCGGGCGGCGGCTTTTCACCCGCCGGGGCGCCGTGGAGTTCGTGCTGTTCGCCCTGCCCTTTGTGCTCGTGGCCGCCGGTCTCATGTGGTACAACGCTGCCCGCTTCGGGTCCCCCTTTGATTTCGGCGCCAACTACAACCTCACCACCAACGACATGACCAAGCGCGGGTTCTCCGCTGCCCGGATCGGCCCCGCCCTGTTTGCCTTCCTGCTGGGTCCCAGCCCTGTTTCCGCCACCTTCCCCTATGTGGGCACCATTCCCGTACTGACCTACACCCTGGGCCAGACCATCTCGGAAATGTGCTACGGCGGCGTTCTCGTCACCACTCCCTACCTGTGGATCTTCGCCCTGCTGCCCCTTTTGCACCGGTCCCTGTCCCGCGCCGGAGCTCGGGGCGTGGTGGGCTGGTGCCTGTTCAGCGCGGTGGCCCTGGCCGCCCTGGATGCCGAGATGGCCGGTATCCTCTACCGCTATCTCATGGACTACACCATGCCGCTGCTGTTCGCCGGGGCCCTGTGCTGGCTGGCCGCCGAACAGGCCATCCACGCCCATGAGGCCGAGCCGCTCATCCCGCGGGTGCGCAGCACCTTCCGCGTGGCCATGGTCCTGACCACGGCAGGCAGCATGGCCTTTGCCTTTCTGCTTCTCTTCGGCGCGGAGCCTTACCTGTACAAAAGCGCTCCTGGTCTCTTCAACACCGTCAGTCACCTGGTCCAGTTCTGGCTGTGACATTCGCTTTCCCCGGTCTGTACAAAAATCGCCGCCTCTGCATGTACCCATGCGGAAGCGGCGGTTTTTGTTCGGTAATTGATCTGCGCCTTACATCTTGTGGTCGGCAAAAATGGGGTCATCCTGCCACAGCACCGCATGGCCTGCGGCACGGGTGGCGTTCATGTCGATGATGCGCTGGTTGGACGAGCCCCGGAACCGCAGCGAGATGTCGTAGAGGTCCTGCACGAAGGCGCCGTCCACCAGCACGTCGATGTAGGAGAGCATCTCGTCGGTGACCTCGCACCGGGACGCCGAGGGCTGCAGCAGCTCCGTCTCATAGACGTTGCCGGTGTAGCACCAGATGGTCTTGTGGGGGTAGAGGACCCTGACATCATGCAGAAAGCTCACCAGCGCCCGCTGGTTCTCCGGCTCGAAGGGCTCGCCCCCCAGAAGGGACAGCCCGCCGATATAGTCCGGCTTGAGGCTGGCCAGGATCCGGTTGCGGGTCTCCTTGTCAAACGGGTGGCCGTAGTCAAAATCCCAGGCCACTTTATTGAAGCAGTTTTTGCAGTGGCGGCGGCAGCCCGAGACAAACAGGCTGGTGCGCACCCCCACCCCGTTGGCGATGTCGCAGTACTTGATATTGGCGTAGTTCAATGCCCGATCTCCCTTTCCGAATACACTATATCTGGTTTTGCGGGCCAGGCAGAAACAAGATGCTGTGCCTTTGCCCGCCGTGTTGTCATATCTGGCAGTATAGCAGACCCCTCTGTATTGCGCAAGATGCCCTCTGCCCGAAACAGCCATTTTATATCGGCTTATCGTCATTTTGTTATTTTTGACTCAAATCCTCCAAAAATTGGGGCGTTTTTTTGGCAGGCGGCATTTTCATCGTTCGGACGTGAATTGATTGCCTATATTGATATTTTGGCCCCATGCAGCACAATATATTGTGGTGTCCGCTATTGACTTTCCCCACCCGTCGCGGTAAGATAAATGTGCTCGCCAATCGAGAAGAGATACGTTCCTGTATGGTTTCCATACAGTTTCGCGACGCGATAGATCGTTTCGGGGATGCGGAGAAATCCGCACACAGAGAATCCAGGAGGGAAGCTATGAAAATCATCAAGCGCAACGGCAGCGAGGCCGTGTTTGACATTTCCAAGATCATTGCCGCCGTCACCAAGGCGAACAATGTGGTGGAGGAGGATCAGCGCCTGACCCAGGCACAGATCCTTGCCATTGCCGATTCCGTCCAGAAGACCTGCGAGTCCCGCAGCCATGCCATGGGCGTGGAGGAGATCCAGGATCTGGTGGAGGACGGCATCATGCGCGCCGGCGCCTACGAGGTGGCCCGCCACTATATCACCTACCGCTATGTGCAGGGCCTGCGCCGCACCCACAACACCACCGACGATCGCATCCTCTCCCTCATCGAGTGCAACAACGAGGAGGTCAAGCAGGAGAACTCCAACTAGTACCCCACCGTCA
>JAHZHS010000120.1 GCA_019420135.1 Oscillospiraceae bacterium
CTTCTGATCCCGGTTCTCCCCTACCTTTACAGAAAACCCCCGCTGCGGATACGCACTCCGCGGCGGGGGTACTGTTTTTTCTGTGCTGGATTTACTCCGGGTCCGGCTGGAATTCGGTATACCGCATTCTGGTCAGTTCGCTGCGCAGCTCATCCAGACCGCCCGATACCATGTCTTTTTTCTGCAGCGTCACGGCCCGGCCCCCAAAGGCCAGCACCAGAAGACTGTGCGTCTCCATGGCGGCTTCCAGTTGGTCATCGGGGTATTCCCGGGAGCTCTCCGCCTCCACTGCCAGCCGCATTCCCGTATCCGAAAAGATCAGCCGCACCTGGTGCCCATTGGCCGTATCCATTGCCTCCAGCAAGGGCAGCGCCTGTTTCTCAAAGGTGCTTTCTCTGGTTTTCTTCCGGGGAACTGCCGCCACCACGCCGATAACCAGGTACACAAGACCCAGACTGAGCAGAGCGCCCATGGATTCCCGGCCGGCTATTCCCAGGAACACAAATACCGCACCGGCAGCAAGCTGAAGAACCGTCACCGTGCCGCGCTTTCTGCCCCAGAGCAGCACCACGCCCAGCAGCATTCCCACAAGTCCCGCTGCCAGCACCACCGGCATTTCCATGGGATCGGTCCAGGCGGCAGCCAGCATCAGCGTTCCCAGCACCCAGTCCAGCGGGGCAAAGCGGAGCCGCCAACGGGCCCGGCGCTCGCTGACTTCGGGGGGCACTTTCTCCACACGGTTGAGCCGGTCGGCCAGCGCCATCATGCGTGGGCAGCGCTCCCGCGTATACAGATCCAGCCGCCGCTGCAGCGCACTGGCGATCTCCTTCTGTGTCATCGCCCTGTCCTGGGGCGCGGTACAGTCAAAGCAGAATTCCCGTTCCATGGCCTCCTCCTGATAGACGGATTTTGTTAGGGTTTCTGCCATCAGTATAGCATACGGGAAGGGGGTTCCGGAGGGACCGTCCGGAATTTTACAACAATCGCGGGCCGGACAACAAAAATTGGCGGCGGGAATTGCTTCCCGCCGCCGCAAGATATATGATGAGGAGACCTTCCGTCTTATTGTGCCGCAGAGGTCTGGCCCAGGGTGACGTCAAAGCTCATCAGCTTGCCGTCACGCTCCACCTGCAGCGAAACCACATCGCCCACATTCATATTCTGAATATAGCTGGTGACATCGTTGCTGCTGGAAACCACTGTATCGCCCACCGACACGATGCGGTCGCCCTGCTTGAGGCCGGCGGCCTCGGCACCGCTGCCGGAGTTGACGCTCATAATATAGACACCGTAGTTGCTGACACCATACTGCATGGCAGTCTGCGCATCCTGAATGGTGATGACCGTGATGCCCAGTGCCGGACGGGCAACGTAACCGGTGCTGATGAGTTCCTGGGCAATGCTGACGGCACTGTTGATGGGGATGGCAAAGCCGAGGCCCTCTGCGCTGCTGTCATCGCTCTTGGCGTTGACGATGCCCACCAGCTCACCGTTGGCATTGAACAGGCCGCCGCCGGAGTTGCCCGGGGAGACCGCTGCGTTGGTCTGGATCAGGGTCATCTGATTGTTTTCCACCGTGATCTGACGGTTGAGGGCGCTGATGATGCCGTTGGTGACCGTGCCGCCCAGGGTACCCAGCGGGTTGCCCACGGCGATGACTTCCTCACCCACGGCCAGCTTGTCGCTGTCGCCGATGACAGCCGGCGTCAGGCCGGTCGCCTCGATCTTGATGACTGCGATATCGGAAGTGCTGTCCTGGCCCACAATGGTAGCATCATACTGGGTATCGCTGCCGTTGAGCTGGACCTTGACGTTGGTGGCACCGCTGACCACATGGGCGCAGGTCAGAATGTAACCATCCTCCGAGATAATGACACCGGAACCGGCGCCGCTCTGGACATAGCTGCCGCCAAACCACAGGTTATTGGAGCTGACCATCTGTTCGGTAGTGATGACAACCACGCTGGGGCTGACCAGCGAGGCTACATCCTGGGTGGAGAGGGCTGTGCCGCCCGCGCTGCCCTGGGTACCGTTTTCGCTGGTCTGACGGTTGACCGTCTGCATGACTACCGTGTTGCCTGCCAGGCCGGTACGCGCTGCCACGATGGCGCCGGCAAAACCGCTGCCAAAGCCCAGTGCCACCACACAGACAGCGGCAACGATGCGCAATGCAATCTTTTTGCCGTTGCCCTTCTTCTTTTTCTTGGGAGGCTGGGACGGCGCGCTGGTGTAGTTGTAGCCATTGCTGCCGCCGCCATGCATGGTGCTGGTGTAGCCGTCCGCCTGGGCGCTCTGGGCTTGAGACTGCTGGCCGGCCTGCTGGGAAGAATAATCGGTGCGGGCGGTGTTGGCGGTGTTCATGCCGCTGCTGCCCACATTGGGGTAGCTGCCGCCATTCCCGCCCTGCGGCTGGGACTGGCCGGCGGGCTGGCTCTGCGCTGCATTGGATGCGGTATTTTCCGCCGCTCCGCCGTTGGGTGCCGCATTGTCGGGCGTGCCGTTGTTGGGTGCGTTGTTCTGATCGTTATTATGATAAAGTCCCGAATAATCAAACTCGTTGCTCATAGAGATCTTCCTTTCTTCAGGATCCGAGGTTCCGGGGCGGTTCTTTTTCCTGTTCTCCCGAACCTTTGACCATAGTATACCGGCTAATTGTGAAATACGTTTTTTGTCACAGTGAAATAAATGTGAAAAGCCGGTTTTCGGCCTTGCCATCGCAACACCGCGTTGTTTTGCTTCTGAGAAAACGCTCCATCCCGCCGGGCCGGAGACGGGCGGCCGGGATGGTTTGACATGGCGGGCACCCCCGCCTTACAATAGGATTCAACAGTTCTATTGTATCAGGCCGGAGGGGTTGCTATGCGTATCGAGGAACAGGTTCTGGGCACCGGGACCCGGTACCTATTATATAAGGAACAGTCGGTCATCGGTTCCGCCGTGCTGGAAGGCAGCCGCTTCACCACTTTTGCCATCGATCCCTGGTGGCGGGGCAAGGGATACGGCTGCTATCTGCTCAAGGAAATTCTGCGCCGCAACGGCGGATTTGACACACAAACCGAGAGCTGCTTCACTGCACCGCTGCCCGACGCCTCCAACGCCGCAGCGTTTGCACTGGCCGGACGCTTCGGCTTTGCGGAGGCGGACGGCGTGCTGCGGCGCCTGCGGGTGCCCGATCTCACCGCCGTGCAGCTGGTGCACCGGTTGCTTTCGGGGATGCTGGCCCCGGGCGGGCTGTACCTGGATGCCACCTGCGGCAACGGCCACGACACCCTGTTTCTCTGCGGGCTGGCCGGGCCGGACGGCCGGGTGATCGGGCTGGACATTCAGCCAGAGGCCGTCCGGGCCACCAACGCTCTGCTGGCCCGAAACGGCATGGAGGCCGTCGGCCGGGCGGTGGAGGCTGATCACGCCGATCTCGCCCGCTTTGCCCCGCCGGGCTCCGCCGACTGCGTCATGTTCAACTTCGGCTGGCTGCCCGGCGCCTCCCATGCGGTCCACTCCCAGGCGGACAACTCCCTGCGGGCCTTGCAGGCCGGGCTGGACGCCCTCAAACCGGGCGGCGTCCTGTCCGCTATCCTGTACAGCGGCAAGGTCATCGGCGACAGCGAAAAACGCGCCGCACTGGAATTTTTCCGTGCTCTGCCCCTCAGCCGCTACACCGTACTGGTCTGCGAGTTTGCCAACTGGGCCGAGGACGCTCCCCTGCCCTGTCTCGTCATCAAGCGCCCAGGCGGGCATTGAGCGCGGCAAGGAAAGCCTCCTGCTCCGCCCCGTTTCCGAAAGCGGACCGGGCAAAGCTGAATCCCGCCGTCGCACCGGGGCGGCAGAGCACCAGGGCATGGGGCGTTTCCAGCAGGAAGCAGCCTGCATAGGGGATGCACCAGCTGCCGCCCTTGCCATCATCGAGGTGCAGGGCGTCCGGCGCCAGCTCCACAGTGAAGGTGCCGGAAATACGGTCCAGCTCTCTGTCGGAAGGGTGGGACACGCCGTATGCCACTGCCGCCACCACTGCGGCCAAAACCAGCAGGCCGATCCCGCCGTACTGCCAGGTGAGATAGCAGCCACCCAGCAGGATCAACACAAGGGCGGGCCATTTCCGCCGCCAGTAGGCCGTGGTCTTCAGTACTGCGACGGTGCGCTCCCGGAGCAGGAGTCCTGCCGTCTCCCGGTCAATGGTCTGCACAAAGGTCCCGCCGCCTGCGCCGTCCGGTACAAAACCGGAATGCACCGGGCCGGCGGGTTCTTTTTGTTCCGTCCGGCCTTCCGGGGCCGCAGGCCGGGCATGCCGCGCCTGTTCAAAGATGCTGAGGCTGTGCGGCAGGGGCTGTGCTTCGCTGAAAGCGGACAGCGGCATCAAAAGTCCTGCCCCGTCCCGGAACACCAGCACCAGCCCCGCCCGGTCGGACTGCACCGTTTCCAGGTCGGAGGCTCTGCGGCGGATCTGTCCGCTCTCCCCGCTGATGCCGGGGCCCTCCACCGTCACCATGCCTTTCTCCAGCCGGACGGTATAGGGCTGTGATGTCATTTGAGGCAGCCCCCGGCGCAGCGCCGACATCTGTATGGACACATACTGGGCCGGAACCAGCGCCCAGATCAGCAAGGCCATCAGCACGATCAGGATCAGCAGAAAGACCGCCTCCCCCATCTGTGCTTCCGTAGGCAGGCCGCCCAGCTGAATGAGGGAAAAGACGAGCATGGCCGCCGCAAAAGCCAGGGGCTCCACCAGCCGCAGGCGAAGCATCTGCCGATTGGCGATACTTCCCTGCATCCGGGTCAGGGCTCGGATCTGGGCGCGGATTTCCTGTTTTGTCATGGTATACTGCCATTGCATGGGGCATTCTCCTCCCATAGTCTTCTGAGGACATTGTACCATGCCGCCCTACACGGGGCAAAACCTTTGCCGCAATTTTACAAACCGGGCCTCCCATGCCGGAAAACAGCCGCAGCATGGGCAAAAATCTATTGCAATCCCGCTCAAAACCATGTATGATAAGTAGGTATGTCTTGTTTGTGAGGAGAGGGAAAATGTAAAACGACTTCTGCTTCCCGTTCGGGTCCCGGGCGCCGATGCCGGGCCGGGGCGCAAAACGAACGATCACACCGGTCAGGGACTTAGCGTCCTTGTCCGTCCACAGCAACCACGCACGCCGGGCGGCATCCCGGCGCACATTTGAAGGAGAGAAGCAGTACCTATGGCATCCATGCGCGAAGAAATTGAGCGCCGGCGCACATTTGCGATCATCTCGCACCCCGACGCCGGCAAAACCACACTAACCGAAAAGCTGCTGCTGTACGGGGGCGCCATCCAGACCGCGGGCTCCGTCAAGGGCAAGCAGAGCGCCCGCCACGCCGTGTCCGACTGGATGGACATTGAAAAGCAGCGCGGCATCAGCGTCACCTCGTCCGTCCTGCAGTTCAACTACGAGGGCAAGTGCATCAACATTCTGGACACCCCCGGCCACCAGGACTTCAGTGAGGACACCTACCGCACCCTGATGGCCGCCGACTCGGCCGTCATGGTCATCGACGCCGCCAAGGGCGTCGAGGCCCAGACCATCAAACTGTTCAAGGTCTGCACCCTGCGGCACATCCCCATCTTCACCTTCATCAACAAGATGGACCGCGAAGCCCGCGATCCCTTTGAGCTGATGGAGAACATTGAGGAGATTCTGGGCATCAAGACCTATCCCATGAACTGGCCCATCGGCTGCGGCAAACGGTTCAAGGGCGTGTTTGACCGGTCCTCCCGCCGGGTCCTGGCCTTTGGGGGCGACGGCCGCGCCAACGGCGTCAAGATGGTGGACGAGATCGCCGCCGAGCTGGGCGACCCTGCTCTGGACGAGCTCATCGGCGCCGAGAACCATCACCAGCTTGCCGACGACATCGATCTTTTGGACGGCGCCGCCGAGGAATTCGACCTGGCCGCCGTGCACAACGGCACCCTGTCCCCCGTCTTCTTCGGGTCGGCCCTCACCAACTTCGGTGTGGAGCCTTTCCTGAAAGACTTCCTGCGTCTGACCCCGCCGCCGCTGCCCCGGAACGACGCTCCCACCGGTGAGCCGGTGGACCCCTGCCGGGAGGAATTTTCCGGCTTCATCTTCAAGATCCAGGCCAACATGAACAAGAACCACCGGGACCGCATTGCTTTCCTGCGCATCTGCTCGGGCAAGTTTGAGCGCGGCATGGAGGCGTTCCACGTTCAGGAGGGCAAGAACATCAAGCTTGCCACCGGCACCAGCCTGATGGCCGATGACCGCGCCATTGTGGACGAGGCCTACGCCGGCGACATCATCGGTCTGTTCGACCCGGGCATCTTCTCCATCGGGGACACTTTGTGCACCGGCAAAAAGCATGTGCAGTTTGCGGGCATTCCCACCTTCGCTCCCGAGCACTTTGCCCGGGTCACCCAGGTGGACACCATGAAGCGCAAGCAGTTCGTCAAGGGCATGGAGCAGATCGCCCAGGAGGGCGCCATCCAGATCTTC
>JAHZHS010000121.1 GCA_019420135.1 Oscillospiraceae bacterium
GCTTCCTCAGCCCCGATGGTGCCGGTCACGCTGGCCTCGAGCACGGCGGAGACATCCTGGGAGGTCTCACCGGTGGCCAGATCGGCGTTGGAGGCGGCGGTGCTGTAAGCATTGTACTGGGCCAGCAGGTAGATGCCCGCCGGGATCTCAACGCCGCCGATGCTGCCGACGGTGGCCGGAGTAGTGATGTTACAGCCCGCAACGCCGAGCAGCATGGCCAGCGCCAGACCCAGGCTGATGAATTTCTTCTTCATGGGTGTGGGTTCTCTCCTTTATATAGCTTTCGATGCGAAAACGCATGATATAAAGCCATTATAGCTTTTTTGCCCGGCCATTTCAAGCCGGATGCTCCGCCGGGATGTGTAAATTGTGTGGCAGGCAGCATTCAGGCGCCGGGCGCCTGAGCCCCGGGCAGCTGGGCCACCGCATCCCGCAGGATGACAACCGGGTCTTCCCCTTTTGCCACATGCAGCATGATGCAGGGCCGTCCCAGGCCGTTGTACAGCACCCGGCCGGGCATACTCTCGGACAGGGCGCCCAGCTGTTTGGGGCCGATGACGTCGGAGTAGAGCAGCAGTTTGTCACCCTTCTGGGCGATTTCGGCCACTCCCGCCCGGGCCGCCGTGACCCGGATGAGGGAGATGTCCACCAAGCCCTGCACACTGCGGGGCGGATCCCCATAGCGGTCGATGAGCTCATCCAGCACATCGGTGGCGTCCTCAGCGGTCTGGATGGCCGCAATGCGCTTGTAGGCCTCGATGCGGCCCGCCGCGTCGGGAATATAGCTCTCGGGCAGATAGGCATCCGCCGTAATGTCGATGAGGCAGTCGCTCTTGTCGGGGGCGGGCGGTTCGCCCTTGGCTGCCGCAATAGCCTGGCCCAGCATCTTGACATAGAGCTCATAGCCCACAGCCTCCATGTGGCCGTGCTGGCTGTGGCCCAAAAGATTTCCTGCGCCGCGGATCTGCAGATCCCGCATGGCAATGCGGAAGCCGGAGCCGAAGGCCGTGAACTCCCGGATGGCGGACAACCGTTTAGAGGCGATCTCGGTGAGCACCTTGTCCCGCTGGAAGGTGAAGTAGGCGTAGGCCTTGCGGCTGGAACGCCCTACCCGGCCGCGGATCTGGTAGAGCTGAGAAAGCCCCATGCGGTCGGCGTTTTCAATGATCAGGGTATTGCAGTTGCGCACGTCCACGCCGGTCTCGATGAGGGTGGTGCAGACCAGCACGTCGATCTCGGCGTCCAGCAGCTGCTGCCATACCGAGGAAATCTGCTCCTCGGTCATCTTGCCGTGGGCGATGCCCACCCGCGCCCCGGGGGCCAGTTTGCCCACATGGGCGGCGCATTCCTCGATGGTCTCCACCCGGTTGTGCAGGTAGTAGACCTGCCCGCCCCGGGCCAGCTCCTTCTTGATGGCCTCCCCAATGATGCCGTCGTCGTACTCCATGACGTAGGTTTCCACCGGGCGGCGCTCGGTGGGGGGCATCTCGATGGTGGACATGTCCCGGATGCCCGACAGGGCCATGTTCAGGGTGCGGGGAATGGGGGTGGCCGACAGGGTCAGCATATCCACCCCGATGAAGTTTTCCTTGAGTTTTTCCTTATGCTTGACACCAAAGCGCTGTTCCTCGTCGATGATGACCAGACCCAGATCCTTGAACTTGACGTCGCTGGAAAGCAGGCGGTGGGTGCCCACCACAATATCCACGGTGCCGTCCTTCAGGCCGCGGATGGTCTCCTTCTGCTCCTTGGCGCTGCGGTAGCGGCTGAGGAGCCCGATGCGGATGGGAAAGGCCTCCATGCGGGAGAGGGCGGTATTGAAATGCTGCCAGGCCAGAATGGTGGTGGGGGCCAGAATGGCGCACTGCTTGCCGCCCATGACGCACTTGAAGGCGGCGCGCAGGGCCACCTCGGTCTTGCCCACGCCCACGTCGCCGCAGAGCAGCCGGTCCATGGGCCAGGGCTGTTCCATGTCGTGCTTGATGTCGGCGGTGCAGGTCAGCTGGTCGGGGGTTTCCTCATAGGCAAAGCGCTGTTCAAAGTCGGTCTGCCAGGTATCGTCGGGCGGGAAGGCATAGCCCTTGGCCTGACGCCTCCGGGCATACAATTCGATGAGTTCTTTCGCCATCTGCTCGGTGGCGGCCCGTACCTTCTTGCGGGTCTTGGTCCACTCGGCGCCGCCCAGACGGCTGAGCTTGACCTTCTCGCTGTCGCCGGGGGCGGTGTAGCGGGAGAGAAGGTCCAGCTGGGTGACCGGCACATAGAGCACGTCCTTCTTGTCGTACTCGATGCGCAGATAGTCCTTGGTGACGCCCTGGACCTCCATGCGGCGGATGCCCGCATAGCGGCCGATGCCGTGGTTCTGATGGACCACCAGATCCCCCGGCGTGATATCGGTCAGGCTGGCCAGGGCATCCCGGCTCTTGCGTGCCTTCTTCTGCTTGGCGGCCGACGACTCCCCGAAGGCCCGCCCCGTAATGACGGCATATTTGGCAAAGGGATACTCACAGCCGGAGGAGAGATGCCCCGGCAGCACCTGCACCATGCCGGGCACCGGCTCCACAGCGGCGGATTCGGTGGTGTTGAGGCCCCGGTCCCGCAGGTCCCGGGCCAGGCCCTTGGCAGCGCGCTCGGTGCCGGCCAGCACGGTGACGGCATACCCCTGGCGGCAGAGGGGGCCCAGGTCATCGTCGGCCAGGGAAGCCACCTCCCCGCTCCAGGCGGGCAGGGTGTGGGCGGGGGCGTTGATGATCTCCTTCAGCCGGATGTCCGGCATGCTGCGGGCAAAGTTTTCGGCGCAGAGGGTGGGATAGTGCTCCGCCTGGGTCCAGAGCCAGGCCGGTTCGGCGTAGAGTACATCCAGCCCGTCACAGAGGACACCGTCCTCGTACAGGCTCTTGGCTTCCTCCTCCCGGCGGAACTGGTTGGCCCGCTCCGCCTCATGGAGGGAGGCGGGCTCCTCCAGGATCAGGATGGGCTCGTCAAAATAGTCCAGCAGGGTGGCGGGCTCGGGATAGCGGATGCCCAGATATTTGTCCATAGCTTCGGGCAGGGCGCCACCGTCCATCATGGCCAGGTCCTGCTCCATGCAGGCGGCCATGGCCGTCTTCTTTTTGCCCCGCCGGTGGGACAGCGCCTTGCGCAGCAGAGCTGCCGCGTCGGCAGGCGCACCGAAGAGCACCTCCCGGGCCGGGCTGAGGTAGAGTTTTTCCAGGGTATCCTCCCGGCGCTGGGTGGCCAGATCAAAGCTGTGCAGGCTGTCGATCTCGTCATCCCAGTACTCGATGCGGGCAGGGGCTTTCATGTCGGGAGCAAAAATATCCACAATGTCACCGCGCACCGAGAACTGTCCCGGGCCGTCCACCCGGTCCCGCCGGGTGTAGCCCGCTCCATACAGGGCAGCGGTCAGCTCCTCCCGGGGCAGAACATCCCCGGGGTGGATGGTGCGGGTGTTGGAACAGAACTCCTGCCGGGGCATGGTGTACTGGGTCAGGCCCTCACAGGGGACGCAGACCACAGACAGCCGTCCCCCCACCAGGTCGCCCAGCACACCCAGACGGCGGTACTCGTACTCGCGCGCCGTGCTCTCAATAGGGCGCAGGACATAGTCCCGGGCCGGGAACACCGCCGCCGCAACGCCCAATGTGTTCAGGTCGGCGGCAAACCGGGTAGCCTCCGCCTCCCCGGGAGTGACAATGCAGAGGGGACGGCCCAGCTCTTTCTGCAGCACCGCATACATCTGGGCGCGGCCGGACCCGGGCAGGCCGAACAGGGCCGCCGCGCCGGGAGTCCCCAGCGCGCCGGCCAGATGTTTGTATTCACTTGTGGTTGCAAGGAGTTGTCGGAACATGATGTTGCCTTTCCGGAATTTCCGGCTCCCAAATCCGTATCAGTGGTTGTATTTGTTCTGGGCCTCCGCCAGTTTGCCGTCCATGAGCAGGCGGCAGGCGTCCTCAATATCGGGCAGGCGGTCGGCGATGGCCTTGGCGTCCTCGGCCGGGAACCTGCCCAGCACCCAGGCGGCCAGGTCGTACTGGGGGTTGGGCTTCTCCCCTACCCCGATGCGCACCCGGTAAAAGCCGTCGGTGCCCAGGGAAGCAATGATGCTTTTAAGGCCGTTGTGTCCGCCCGCCGAGCCGGAAGGCCGGATGCGAACGTGGCCCGGTTTCTGGGCGATGTCATCGCACAGGACGATAACGTGGTCGGGTTTGATCTTGTAGAAATTGGCCGCCGGGGCAATGCTCTGGCCCGATAGATTCATATAGGTCAGGGGTTTGAGCAGGACCACCTTGTGGCCGCCTACCTCGGCAATGCCGTAAAGGCCCTGCCACTTGGCCTTGGTGACGCTGACGTTCCAGCGGCGGGCCAGCTCATCCAGGGCGACGAAGCCGGTGTTGTGGCGGGTGCCGTCGTATTTGGGTTCGGGGTTGCCCAGGCCGGCGATCAGCCAGTCAGCCCCCGATGTGCTGCTGAAAAAAGACATAAAGTTACGGGTTTCTCCTTTTAACGAATTCAGAACGCCCTCAAAATGCCGCAGTGATCCGGCTTCCGAAAGGCATGAGCGCCAGACGGGCGAGCTTGAAAAATTGCAGTCCGAAGGGAATGCCGATGATGGTGATGCAGAGCACGCAGCCCCACAGGGCGTGGGCCAGAGCCATGGGCAGCCCGGTAACAATCAGCCAGATGATGTTGAGCAGCAGCGAAGGCGCACCGCCGCCATAGACAACCTCCTTGCCGAAAGGAAAGAGGCTGAGGGAGGCAAACTTGAAGCACTGCATCCCGACCGGGATGCCCACGATGGTGACACACCACAAAATTCCGGCGCAGAACCATCCCAGGGCGCTGGCCAGTCCTCCCAGCAGGCACCACAAAATGTTGCCAAGCAGATTCATTTCCTTCCTGTCTGAATGTATATCAGGCCGGGCAGCGGTTCAGCCCTTCTTTTCAGCCTCCAGCTTCTGCTTTTTGGCAATGTACTTCTGAAGCTTCTTCTCGCCCCAGCCCTCGATGGCGGCCTGCTTGCCCCGCTCGATGCCCAGCGCACCGGCGGGCACATCCCGGCCGATGGTGGAACCTGCGGCGGTGTAGGCATGGTCGCCCACCTTGACCGGCGCCACCAGGTTGGTGTTGCAGCCGATGAAGGCATAGTCCCCGATGGTGGTGCGGAACTTGCCCTCGCCGTCATAGTTGGTGGTGACGGTGCCGCAGCCGAAGTTGCAGTACTTGCCCACGTCGGCATCGCCGATGTAGGTCAGGTGGCTGACGGTGTTGCCCTCGGCAAAGTTGACGTTCTTGGTCTCCACGTAGGCTCCCAGATGGACGCCCTCCTGGGTGACGGTGCCGGGACGCACGTGGGTGAAGGGTCCGATGCGGTTGTTTTTGCCCAGGCTGCTGTCATAGCACTGGCTGGCGTTGACGGTGGAGCCCTCCCCTACCGTGGTATTCTCCAGCAGGGTGTTGGGGCCGATGACACAGCCCGCTTCCACCTTGGTCTTGCCCCGCAGGATGCAGCCGGGCAGGATCACCGCACCGGGAGCAATCTCCACCTCGGGATCAATATAGACATCACGGCTGACGAATTCGACGCCGTTGTCCAGATGCTTTTCAAAAGTTTCGGCATATTGGCGCTGTGCAGCCTCAAAGCGCTGGCGTGCAGTCATGTTCTCCATACCTTATTATAGCCTCCCTGCCCATACGGGCATTTTCGTGCTGCCCGGCGGGCAGCGGTGTATCGTGCGTATTATATCAGATTTCCATGGTAAACAAAAGCAGGGCGTGCCGCTTTTTGCGGTACACCTGCCCCTCAAACGATATGAATCCGAAATTTAAGCCATTATAATTTTAGCATTTTTTATACAAATTGCAACCCTCCTGCTGTAAAAAATCAGCATTTTTTAGTCAAAACATTGCCCATTTTTTTAACAATATGCTGGAAATTCCTGCAAGAGTCTGTTATAATGGATTTTGCCGAACATGAAACATGCGACGCGGGTGTGCACGGCACACCGGGAAGAAACCGTATTTGTATGGAGGTAACTATGAGCAAAAAGTACCTGTACCTGTTCAAGGAAGGTCATGACGCCTTTGGCGGCGATCAGACCAGCATGAAGAACATCCTTGGCGGCAAGGGTGCCGGCCTGGCCGAAATGACCCATGCCGGCATGCCGGTGCCCCAGGGCTTCACCATCACCACTGAGGCCTGCACCCAGTACTACGCAGACGGCCGTGAGATCAACGAAGAGATCAAGGCGGACATCTTCAAGTACATGGGCATCCTGGAGGAGCAGACCGGCAAGAAGTTCGGTGACATCGACAACCCCCTGCTGGTCTCCGTCCGTTCCGGCGCCCGTCAGTCCATGCCCGGCATGATGGACACCATCCTCAACCTGGGCCTGAACGATCAGGCTGTCGAGGGCCTGGCCAAGAAGACCAACAAC
>JAHZHS010000122.1:0-2303 GCA_019420135.1 Oscillospiraceae bacterium
GAAGATCCCGACGAGGGCCGCAACCTCGTACAGGAAGAGTCCCTGGCTACGGTCTGCAAGAAAATGAAAGACCTGGCTCTGCAGTGGTATCAGGACACCTGCGATATTGTTCCCTATGATCGGGATGACCGATTCAGCAAAATGATGATTTGGGAAAAGGTAAAGAACCGCATTCCCGCCGGGCTTGAGCAGGATGTGCGGGCCAGGATCGATGCAGGAGAAGGCCTGTTCCAGATCCAGGAATTCTGTAAGCAGAGCACCAAAAATTAAGACGGCAAAGGACGGCAAATTTTGTGATGTATTCAAAAATCGGAAAGGAGAACTTTCATGTTAAAATTTGTCATCAAACGTGTACTGTTCCTGATCCCGATCATGCTGGGAGTCATGGTTATTGTATTTGTGATCCGCGCCATTACCCCGGGCAATCCGGTGGACCAGCTCCTGAGTGAAGATGCCACGGAGGAACAGCGTATGGAACTGACCGCTGAACTGGGATTGGATCAACCGTTGCCGGTTCAGTTTGTCCGCTACGTAGGGGATGCCCTCACCGGCGATTTGGGAACTTCCTACACCACAAAACAGCCGGTCCTGAATGAACTGCTGACCCGCCTGCCGGTCTCCCTGGTTGTTTGCTTTGGTGCTGTTTTTATCGGCGTCATCCTGGGTATTCCCTTAGGGACCATATCGGCCCTCAAGCAATATTCCTGGACAGACAGTATCGTCCGGGTTCTCTCCATGGTGTTTGCCGCAACCCCCGCCTTCTGCCTTGGCCTGGTGCTGATCATGGTTTTCTCGGTGGAACTGCACTGGCTGCCGTCGGTGGGTCTTTCCGGACCGGCCAGTTTTATCCTGCCCGTAGCCACCGTCGGTCTGAGCAGTCTGGCACAGTATACCCGCATCACCCGGTCCAGCATGCTGGAAGTCATCCGTCAGGATTACATCCGGACCGCGCGCGCCAAAGGCCAGAGTGAAATGGCCATCACTACCCGCCATGCACTGCGCAACGCTTTTATTCCGATCATGGCTCAGATCGGCAACCAGGTCGGTCACCAGCTGGGCGGCGCACTGATCGTTGAAACCGTGTTCGGCATGCCGGGCGTCGGAAAATACATCGGCGATGCCATCACCGCACGGAATTTCCCTGCCATCCAGGGCGGCGTTCTGTTCCTTGCCTTTATCTTTACCATTGTCAACCTTCTGGTCGACCTCAGCTTCATCTTTATCAATCCCCGCCTGAAATCCAGCATCCTGAATTCCAAACCGGGCCGCCTGGAAAAATGGTGGAAAGCCCGCCATACCAAGACGGCAAGCGTCGCCTGAAAGGAGGATTCTGACTCATGGCAAAAATAAAAACTCCCACCCCGGCTATGATCCGGTACGCCAAAAAGCATAAAACCAACCAGGTATATTCCCCCACCCGGGAAGCTCTCAAACGGTTCTGCAAAAACCGGACCGCCATCCTCGGGTTCACCATCATCATGATTCTGCTGCTCATCGCGGTTCTGGCAGGTGTGATTGCCCCCTATGAGTACCAGGCTCAGGATTATACCTCCGCCTTCCGCGGTCCCAGCGCCGCTCACCTGTTCGGAACCGACAACTTCGGCCGCGACATCTTCACCCGCTGCCTCTACGGCGCCCGCTACACCCTGGTGTTGGCTCTGGGCTGTGTGATTCTTGCTTTCGTTACAGGCGGCGCCCTGGGAATCATCGCCGGTTACTTCGGCGGCACAGTGGATACCGCCATCATGCGCTGCATGGACGTGCTCCAGGCAATTCCCCAGGTTCTGCTGGCAATTTCCATCACTTCTGCTTTGGGCAACGGCATTCCGCAGATGCTCACCGCCATCACAGTTTCCTCCATGCCGATCATGTCCAAAAACTGCAGAGCCGCCATTCTGAACGTCCGGAACTCGGATTATGTAGAAGCCTCCCGCGCCATTGGCGTCAGCCAGGGCCGCATGATTCTCAAACACATGATCCCCAACACGGTGGGCGTCATGGTCATTTATGTGGTGGGCATGATGGGTGCTTCGCTGAACATCATGGCTTCCCTGAGCTATCTGGGCGTCGGCCTGGTTCCCCCTACCCCGGAATGGGGCCTGATCCTCAGCGAAGCCAAAGGCTACTTTACCTCTTACCCGCACATGGTGCTGTTCCCCGCGCTGATGATTCTGATCACCATCCTGGCTTTCAACATGCTGGACGACGGTCTGCACGATGCACTTGATCCGCGCCTCAAATACTCGAGGAAGTCGACATGTCAGAATACAAAGCTACCCCCATTGTGGATGTAATAAACCTCC
>JAHZHS010000122.1:2400-3558 GCA_019420135.1 Oscillospiraceae bacterium
ACAACGTGTCCTTTCACATTGACAAAGGCGAAGTCCTGGGTCTTGTGGGAGAGACCGGCGCAGGCAAGACCACCATTGCCCTGAGCCTGATGAAACTGCTTCCGGTTCCCCCGAGTCATGTGATCGACGGCACAGTCCTGCTCAACGGTCAGGACATCAGCAAGCTGAATGAGCATCACATGCGCAAGCTGCGCGGCAGTACCGTCAGCATGATCTTCCAGGACCCCATGACCGCTCTGAACCCGGTCAAATATGTGGGTGATCAGATTGCCGAAGTCATTTTGCTCCACGACAAGTGCAGTCAAAAAGACGCCATGCTCAAGGCCTGCGAGATGATGAAAACCGTCGGCATCACCCCGGAGCGCTACAAAGAATACCCCCACCAGTTCTCTGGCGGTATGAAGCAGCGCATCATCATCGCCATCGCCCTGGCCTGCCAGCCCGAGCTGCTGATTGCCGACGAACCCACCACCGCGCTGGACGTGACGATCCAGGCACAGGTCCTGGAAATGATGAAAGAGCTCCAGAAACAGCGCAACATGGCCATGCTTATGATCACCCATGACCTGGGCATCGTGGCAGAGATGTGTGACAAATGCGCCATCATCTATGCCGGTGAAATTGTGGAGTACGGAACTCTGGAACACATTTTTGATCATCCCATGCATCCCTACACCATCGGCCTGATGGAGTCGATTCCCAGCCTGGACAAAGATGTCAAACGGCTGAAGCCGATTCCTGGCCTGATGATCGATCCCACCAATCTGCCCCAGTACTGCAGCTTCTGCGATCGCTGCAGCCGAAAAGAACCGAAGTGCTCGAAGGACGATCCCCAGCTGATAGAGGTGGAGCCCGGGCATTGGGTCAAGTGCTTCTGCGCTGCAAAGGAGGTTGCCCAATGAGTACCCTGTTGGAAACCAAAGGACTGAAAAAATACTTTGATGTCCCCAACGGCAAATTGCATGCGGTGGACAATGTGAATCTGAAAATTGAAAAAGGGACAACCCTCGGCGTTGTGGGTGAGTCCGGCTGCGGCAAATCCACCCTGGGCAAGCTGATTTCCGGCCTATATCAGCCCTGGAGCGGCGAGATCCTCTTTGATGGAAAGCCCCTCCGGGCAATCGACCGGAATGTATTCACCGGCTCTCTGGCGGTGGT